>DATHAU010000495.1:0-3483 GCA_035296545.1 Microvirga sp. | reverse complement strand
CCGATCCGGATCCGGCAAAGTGCCTACTTGAACAATCATATCGAGCAGGACCATCGGGCCGTCAAGCGGCGGATCCGGCCAATGCTTGGATTCAAGTCGACGGCATCCGCTCGGGCGATCTTGAGCGGAATCGAAATGGTTCACATGATGCGGAAGGGACAGGCAAAATACGCCTGCGCTCTGCAGCCGTCACTCGCGGAGCAATTCGATCTGCTCGCCGCATGAGCTCTCCACAAGCACCTGATCCTTACTCGTATCTGCTCCGGATTTGCGACAGAACTAGCTGTTCCGGGGAGGGTTTTAGGTGAGCATAGATATGAGGTCGCTGATCCTGTCGTTTCCGGCAAACCTGGCGAACAGGGCGAGACTGACGTCCACCATGCGCTTGGCCTTTGAGACCACGATAGAGCGCCGTCGGAAGCGGGCGAGCCAATGCCGCTGGCGGGCGTTGTCCCGCTCGATGCCGTGAGTCTCGTTCTTGCCCGAGTAGCGTTGCCCCACCGGCAGCACGTCATAGACGGCATAGTCATCCGTGCAGTAGAGGCGCGTGCCCCAGCGCTTCAGCCGTTCGATCAAGCGCTCGCAGGTGGCCTTGTCACGACCGCCGCATTCCCAGTCCACCAACTGGCCTGAAGCACGATCCCAAGCTTTCCAGATCCAGAGCGGCTGTAACTTTTTTTGAGATAGTGCCACATCTCGTCGAGTTCGATCACCACGGCTCGGCCTTCTGGCTCAGGCTTCTGGGCATAGGCCGCCGCGAACTGCTCCAGCCAGGCCTGCACTGTCGGTGTCGAGACCCCGAGCAGCTTGGCGGTGCGGTTCATCGAGAGGCCGCTGACGTACAGCAGCACGGCGGCAGCCTTCAGGGCGAGCGGCTTACCGCGTGTAGGTGTATCGGTAAAGGCCAGGCCGCACGTCTTGCACAAGTAGCGCTGCTTGCCGCGCATCAGCCCGTTCTTGACATGCTTGGCGCTTCCACAGCGCTTGCAGCACACCTCCATGGCCACCCTCCCAAAGGATCCGCTCCCTTAGAGAGGTAGGGCGTCTCTGCTTGCCTCAAACCCTCGAACTTCGAGCAACCCGCGACAGTCGACACTAGCTTCGTGCTGGGTGGCCGAACGTTTGTAGGTGCGAGGTGAGCGGACCTCCAGACAGCCAAGCTTAAGGCCTTCCTTTGACCTGAGGGTGACGTTCTGAGGCTTATGCCTGACGGAACAAAGTCACTGACTAAGCTTTATCGAGCTACGCTTTAAATGAACAGCTGGAGGATCATCATGTCCTGCCGCTTAGCGAGCTTGGCCTTTATCGTTGGTCTCACTGCGTCCGCCCACGCTGTCGAGCTTTCGATCTCCTGCAGTGCACTTGGTCAGGAATACGAGATCTGCAAGCAGGGCGTTGAAGCTTGGTCAAAGAAGTCTGGCAATACGGTCAAGATCGTATCGACCCCGAATTCCGCCACCGAGCGGCTGGCGCTCTACCAGCAACTCCTTGCTGCGGGTGCTCCCGATATTGATGTGTTCCAGATCGACGTCGTCTGGTCCGGCCTCCTGAGCCAGCATTTTCAGGATCTGAGCGCAAAGGCTCAAGGGGTGATCGATCAGCATTTTCCATCGATGATCCAGACGAGCAAGGTGCAAGGCAAACTGGTCGCCATGCCGTGGTTTGCGGATGCGGGTCTCCTTTACTACCGAAAGGATCTGTTGCAGCAACATAACAGGCAGGTTCCGCAGACTTGGGTTGAGCTCACCGAGACCGCTCGTATCGTTCAGGATGCGGAGCGTCAGGCGGGCAATAGGAACTTCTGGGGTTTCGTCTGGCAGGGCCGCGCTTACGAGGGCCTGACCGTCAACGCTCTCGAATGGATCGGCTCCTATAACGGCGGCCTCATCGTCGACGAGAAGGGCGAGATCACGGTTGACAATCCGAAAGCCGCACAGGCCCTGAGAACGGCTGCCGGTTGGGTGGGGACGATCACACCTGAAGGGGTTCTCAACTACACCGAGGAGGAGTCCCGCGGGGTCTTCCAGGCGGGCAACGCCCTCTTCATGCGTAATTGGCCTTACGCCTGGGCGCTCGCCCAGGGTCCAGACAGCACGATCAAGGACAAGGTTGGAATCGCAGCGCTGCCCAAAGGCGGAGCAGATGGTCGCAATGTTGGCACGCTCGGCGGCCAGTTGCTGGCAGTATCCCGCTATTCCAAGAACGTCGATGTGGCGACTGACCTGGTCATGTACTTGACAAACTCGGAGGAGCAGAAGCGCCGGGCGATCGCAGGGTCGTTCAATCCGACGATCCCGGCCCTGTTCAAAGACCCTGAGATCACCCGAACCATGCCCTTCATGGGGGATCTCCTGGCCGCCTTCTCGAATGCCATCCCCCGTCCGGCCGCCGTGACCGGCAACAACTACAACAAAGTCTCGACCGAGTTCTTCAACACCGTCCATCAGATCCTGTCGAAGCGTGCCGAACCCGAACAGGCGCTCTCACGGCTCGATCGGGATCTCAAGAGGATTAAGAGAAGCGGCTGGGAGTGATGAGTGGGGCTGCTAGCCGGGACGTTCCTTCCATCGTCGACCCTCCTCGGAGACGCCCCTCTTCGTTGTCGCGGTCCCGGATTCGGGCTGCATGGGCCTTCGTGACACCCACTCTCCTCGTTCTCGCCTTGATTGCAGGCTGGCCGTTAGCGCGCACGATCTGGTTCAGTCTCACCGATGCGAGCCTCAGCGATCTCGGCAACTATGAGTTCATCGGCCTCGAAAACTATCTCGCCAACTACAACGGTGAATGGCTGGGGCTGCTGACAGACCCGGACTGGTGGCGCTCCGTCTGGACTACGCTGTGGTTCGCCGTTGTCTCCGTCTCCATCGAAACGGTTCTCGGCACTATCGTGGCATTGATCCTGAACGTAGCCTTCTGGGGCAGGGGGATCATGCGCGCTGTCATTCTCATCCCCTGGGCCATTCCGACGGTGGTCTCGGCCAAGATGTGGAACTGGATGCTCCATGATCAGTTCGGCGTCATCAACGATATGCTCCTGCGCCTTGGGCTGATCTCCTCGCCCGTGACATGGACCGTCAGTCCGGATTTGGCTCTTTGGGCGGTCGTCATGGTCGATGTATGGAAGACGACACCGTTCATGGCGCTCCTCATCCTGGCAGCGCTGCAGATGCTCCCGCAGGATATCTATGAGGCTGCACGGGTCGATGGGGTTCATCCGGTGCGGGTCTTATTTCGCGTGACCCTGCCGTTGATCAAGCCCGCGATTCTCGTGGCTGTGATCTTCCGCGGCCTAGACGCCCTGAGAGTCTTCGACCTGATCTATGTGCTGACGGCAAATTCCCGCGACACCATGTCGATGTCGGTCTATGCGCGCCAGCAGCTTGTGGACTTCCAAGAGGTAGGCCTGGGTTCGGCTGCCTCAACCCTGATCTTCCTTATCATAGCTCTCCTGGTCGTCATCACAATGACGATCGGGCGGGTTCG
>DATHAU010000494.1:0-13048 GCA_035296545.1 Microvirga sp. | reverse complement strand
GGCGCCTCACCACCACAGCTGGCGCGAGGCGGACCTTGCCTCTGCTTCCGCATTCAGGCGGTGAGCGGACCTTCACACGCTCACGCTTAAGGGCCAACTTTGACCCGAAGCTGACATTTTCGCTCCGGATTGCAGCATTGTTTCACAAGCCTTGTATTTGAGCTTCCGCCGCTTTTCTGAGCAGATTCCGTCATGGCTTCCGAACTCTCCGGTCATCGCCCGCGCAGGCCGTTATCTCCGGCGGTCGTGGCATGCTTCTTGCATAGTGGTCCCTCGCTGCACCTGAAGCAGGGCAGGCAAGGGAGAAGGACCTATGTCGATATTCAAAATGACGCGGAGAAGCCTGATGGCGCTGGCTGCAGCGGCTCTGGTTTCTGGCGCCACGGCTGAAGCCGCAAAAGCAGAGGAAACGATCAAGGTAGGGGTTCTCCACTCATTGTCGGGTACGATGGCCATCAGCGAGACGACCCTGAAGGACGTCATGCTGATGCTCGTCGAAGAGCAGAACAAGAAAGGCGGTCTGCTCGGCAAGAAGCTTGAGGCTGTCGTCGTCGATCCAGCCTCCAACTGGCCGCTCTTCGCCGAGAAGGCCCGCGAACTCATCAGCCAGCACAAGGTTTCCGCCGTCTTCGGCGCCTGGACCTCGGTCTCGCGCAAGTCGGTGCTGCCGGTGTTCAAGGAGCTCAACAGCATCCTGTTCTACCCTGTCCAATACGAGGGCGAGGAGAGCGAGCGGAACGTATTCTACACGGGCGCTGCACCGAACCAGCAGGCGATTCCAGCCGTCGACTACCTCGCCAAAGAGGAGAAGGTCGAGCGCTGGGTTCTGGCGGGAACGGACTATGTCTATCCCCGCACGACCAACAAGATCCTTGAGGCCTATCTGAAGTCCAAGGGCGTGAAGGCCGAGGACATCATGATCAGCTACACGCCGTTCGGACATTCCGACTGGCAGACCATTGTCGCCGATATCAAGAAGTTCGGCTCGTCGGGCAAGAAGACGGCCGTCGTCTCCACGATCAACGGCGATGCCAATGTGCCGTTCTACAAGGAACTCGCCAACCAGGGTGTCAAGGCGACCGACATTCCGGTTGTGGCTTTCTCCGTCGGCGAAGAGGAACTCGCCGGCATCGATACGAAGCCCCTCGTTGGACATCTCGCGGCTTGGAACTATTTCCAGTCGGTCGATACGCCCGACAACAAGGCCTTTATCGAGAAGTGGAAGGCTTACACCAAGAATGCGAAGCGCGTCTCCAACGATCCAATGGAGGCCCATGTGATCGGCTTCAACATGTGGGTGAAGGCTGTCGAGAAAGCCGGCACAACCGATCCTGACAAGGTGATCGATGCCATCGTCGGCATCAAGGTGCCTAACCTCACCGGCGGCGTCTCGGAGATGCTCCCGAACCACCACATTACCAAGCCGGTGCTGATCGGCGAGATCAAGGAGGACGGTCAGTTCGATACCGTCTGGCAGACCGATGATCTGGTAGCGGGCGATGCCTGGTCGAAGCACCTGGACGGCTCGAAGGATCTGGTCGCCGACTGGCAGACCCTCAAGTGCGGCAACTACAACACCGTGACCAAGAAGTGCGGTTCCTAGCCGATCAAAGATGAGGGTGGCGATCCTTGCTGCCCTCACTCCCTCTCCGTTCAAAGTTCATTTCATGATTGTCTTGCGCAACATCCTGCGGGCCTTTGTTCTGCTGCTTGGCATGGCCTCCGCTGCCTTGGCGGGACCTTATGAGGACGCGCTGCCCAAATTCGCCAATGACAGCTATGCTGATACGGACGCCGCAATCGGTGCCGTTGCTGGCAGCGGCAACCCCCTGTCCGTCGACGTCGTCGAGGCCCTGCGCGACGGGCGGCTTCTCGTCGGATCCGGCCAAGTCTTCTTTCGTCGGGTCTCCGGGGAACTCGTCAATGCGGCCACGGGTCAGGCATGGGGCAACAAAATTGGCGAACTGAAGCCGGTTCGTGTCAACAACCGGGTGCGTCGCGCCATTGAGGCTGCGCTCGGCAGCCTGACATTGCTCAGCTCCGACCCTGCGAAGCGCCTAGACGCCGCACGCGCCGTGTTCCGCTCCCGGGATGAGGCAGCTTTGCCCACGCTCGAGAAAGCCATTGCGCAGGAGAGCCATGTTCCTGTCAGGAATGCTTTGGAGACTGCACGTGCCGCCATCCTCCTGAGCAAGCAGGATGCCCTGCCCACCCAGAGGCTCGCCGCCGTCGATACCCTGCGGGATCGGGGTGATCAGGAAGCTCTCGCTCTCCTGTCCAACCTGCCGTCCCACGCACCGCCTGAAGTTATGGCGGCCGCAGGAAAAGCCGCCGACGGCATCCGGGCCCACCTTGCGTTCTGGCAGGCGTTCCAGAACGTCTGGTACGGCATCTCCCTCGGGTCCGTCCTGCTGCTGGCAGCCATTGGCCTTGCCATCACGTTCGGCACCATGGGCGTCATCAACATGGCTCATGGCGAGATGGTGATGCTGGGGGCCTATACCACATTCGTGGTGCAGGAAGTCATCCGCTCCCAGGCACCCGGACTGTTCGGAGCCTCGCTCCTCATAGCGCTGCCGCTTGCCTTCCTGGTAGCAGGTTCGGTCGGCATGCTCATCGAGAGGACAGTCATTCGGTTCCTCTATGGGCGTCCCCTGGAAACCCTGCTCGCCACGTGGGGAATATCGCTGATCCTGCAGCAGGGCGTGCGCACGATCTTTGGTCCCACCAACCGCGAGGTCGGAACACCCACCTGGATGAGCGGCGCGCTGGACATCGGGGCGATGAGCCTGACCTACAATCGCATCGCCATCGTGGTCTTCGCCTTCTCGGTCTTTGCAATCCTGCTCCTCGTGCTGCGATATACCTCTCTGGGGCTGTATGTGCGGGCCGTCACGCAGAACCGGCGCATGGCAGGCTCCATGGGCATCAGGACCAGCCGCATCGACGCGCTGGCCTTCGGGCTCGGATCGGGTGTGGCGGGCATCGCCGGCGTTGCGCTCTCCCAGATCGACAATGTCAGCCCCAACCTGGGACAGGGCTACATCATCGACAGCTTCATGGTCGTCGTGTTCGGCGGGGTCGGGAACCTGTGGGGCACGCTGGTGGGCGCGATGACGCTCGGCATCGCGAACAAGCTGCTCGAACCCTATGCGGGCGCGGTGCTGGGCAAGATCGCCCTGCTCATCGCTATCATCGTCTTCATCCAGAGGCGTCCGCGCGGGCTCTTCGCGCTCAAAGGTAGGGCGGTCGAAGCATGAGAACGCAATTCCTGTTCGATCGCCAGACCACTCTCGTTCTGTCGCTCCTGGCTGCCGCCGCCATCTTGGTGCCGGCCATGAACGGGCTGGCCGCTCCCGGATCGGTGCTGCATCTCTCGGATCACCTGGTGCCGCTGCTCGGCAAGTATGTCTGCTTTGCCCTGCTGGCGCTCTCCGTCGATCTGATCTGGGGCTTCTGCGGCATTCTCTCCCTTGGGCACGGGGCGTTCTTCGCGCTTGGCGGCTATGCCATGGGCATGTACCTCATGCGCCAGATCGGGCCCCGTGGCGTCTACGGCGACCCAGTTCTGCCCGACTTCATGGTCTTTCTGAACTGGAAGGAATTGCCCTGGTTCTGGCACGGCTTCGACTGGTTCCCCTTCGCTGCGCTGATGGTGCTGCTGGTGCCGGGCGCGCTTGCCCTGGTCTTCGGCTGGTTCGCCTTCCGCTCGCGGGTTACGGGCGTGTATTTCTCCATCATCACCCAGGCCATGACCTTTGCGCTGATGCTGGCTTTCTTCCGCAATGACATGGGGCTGGGTGGCAACAACGGGTTGACGGACTTCAAGGAAATCCTCGGATTTCCGGTCCAGGCAGGCTCGACCCGGATCGTCCTCTTCGTGCTGTCGATCCTGGCGCTTGCGGGCGGCTACTTGCTCTGCAAATGGGTCGTGGGATCTATATTCGGCAAGGTGCTCGTGGCCGTGCGCGATGCGGAGAGCCGCACGCGCTTTCTCGGCTACCGCGTCGAGCACTACAAGCTCGCCGTCTTCGCTCTGTCCGCCATGCTGGCGGGCGTCGCGGGTGCGCTTTACGTGCCCCAGGTCGGCATTATCAACCCGAGTGAGTTCGCTCCTGCCAACTCCATTGAGGTGGTAATCTGGGTGGCGGTCGGTGGACGCGGGACTCTTGCTGGCGCCATTCTCGGGGCGCTGCTGGTCAATGCAGGCAAGACCTGGTTCACGGCGGCGCTGCCGGAGTTCTGGCTGTTCGCCTTGGGGGGCCTCTTCGTCTTCGTCACGCTGTTCATGCCTCGCGGAATCCTCGGGGCCGCTGGCGATCTGTGGGACCGTTCCAGCCAAAAGCTGCGAGCGCGCCGCTCGCCCCAGCCCGTCACCCATGCGGCGGAGTGAGCCATGACCGCACCGATTACGCCGACCCTGCTTTACCTCGATAACGTCACTGTCTCGTTCGATGGCTTCCGTGCCCTGAACGCTTTGTCGCTCGCCGTCGACCATGCCGAGATGCGCGCCATCATCGGCCCAAACGGGGCCGGCAAGACGACCATGATGGACGTGATCACCGGAAAGACGCAGCCCAGCGAGGGCACGGCCCTGTTCGAAGGCTCCCACGACCTGACCGCTCTTGACGAGACGGCCATTGCCGAGCTCGGCATCGGCCGCAAGTTCCAAACCCCAACCGTATTTGAGATGCATACGGTCGAGGACAACCTGCTTCTCGCTTTGAAGAATAAGCGCGGGCCTCTCGCGACCCTGCTCTCACGCCGCGTCAACCGAGACAGGGAGAGGATCGACGCTCTCCTGGAGCGGGTGCGCCTCACAGCCCAGCGCCATCGCAGAGCGGGCGAGCTGTCCCACGGGCAGAAGCAATGGCTCGAGGTCGGGATGCTGCTGGCGCAGGAGCCGAAGCTCCTGCTCATCGACGAGCCGGCCGCGGGCATGACAGACCAGGAAACTGCCGACACCGCCGACCTTCTCCGTGACATCGCCAAAAGCAAGGCCGTGATCGTGGTCGAGCACGACATGGCCTTCGTGCGTGACCTCGGCGTCAAGGTCACGTGCCTGCATGAGGGAGCCGTGCTGGCCGAGGGATCGCTCGATGCGGTGAGCGCAAACGAGCGGGTGGTGGAAGTGTATTTGGGCCGATGACAATGCTCGTAGTCGAAAACCTGTCTCTCTATTACGGCGCGGTCCAGGCCCTGCGAGGCATTTCCGTCACGGCTGCCTCGGGGGAGGTTACATGTGTGCTCGGGCGAAACGGCGTGGGCAAGACGTCACTGCTCCGCGCCATAGCGGGCCATAGGCCGATCTCTGGCGGCAGCATTCTTTTCGAGGGACAAAACATCGTGCGCCTGAAACCTTTCGAGCGTGCAGCCCGCGGCATCGCCTATGTGCCTCAAGGGCGCGAGATCTTTCCGGTCCTGACCGTGAAGGAGAACCTCGAAACGGGCTTTGCCCCCTTGAAGCGCGGCTCGCGGCAGATCCCCGAGGAGGTGTTCGAGCTTTTCCCGGTGCTCAAGTCCATGCTGGGGCGGCGGGGCGGCGACCTGTCGGGAGGGCAGCAGCAGCAGCTCGCCATCGGTCGGGCACTGGTGATGCGCCCGCGCCTCCTCGTGCTCGACGAACCCACCGAAGGCATTCAGCCCTCGATCATCAAGGATATCGGTCGCGCCATCTCTTACCTCCGTGGCCGCAAGGACATCGCGATCCTGCTCGTCGAGCAGTATTTCGAGTTTGCCCGTAATCTGGCGGACCGCTTCGTGGTCATGGAGCGTGGTGAGATCGTTCAGCATGGCGACCGTGCAGCGCTGGAGGGGAACGATGTTCGTCAGCGCCTTGCCATTTGACGGCGTTCCCGCGCAGCGCCAGCGGGCTGTCGGCCGCGTTTCGTTCGCTGCAGCTGCCCTCAACGGGCGGACAAGGCCGATGCGTATCGAGGAAAGCGGTTCCATGCGCATTCGCCTCCCGAGGGGGGAGGGTGCGGGGCTCGACGCCGTTCTCGTCAACACGGCGGGCGGCATTGCCTGTGGAGATCGTTTCTCCGTGGAGGTCGAGGCGCAGGCGGACGCCTTCGTGACGGTGGCGACGCCCGCCGCGGAAAAGGTCTATCGCTCCGACGGACCGGTCTCCAATCTGACGGTGAAGCTCACCGCAGGAGCGAGGGGGCGGCTCGATTGGCTCCCGCAGGAGACGATCCTGTTCGATGAGGCGAGACTCGATCGGCAGCTCGAGGCAACCATCGCCGAGGATGCGCGCCTGACCTTGCTGGAGGCCGTGGTCTTTGGGCGTGAGGCCAGGGCGGAGCATATCGCGAATGGACTCTTCATTGACCGTTGGCGCATCCGCCGAGGATCACGCCTCGTTTACGCCGACACATTGCGGCTCTGCGGGCCCATTGCCGACCTGCTACAGAAGCCGAGCATCGGCAAAGGTGCCCGTGCCATCGCAACCTTAATTCATGTCGCCCCAGATGCCGAGGTTCGCCTGGAGCTGGTGCGCGAACAGCTATCCTCCAGGCAGGGCTGCGATGCGGCTGCGAGCGCCTGGAACGGCCTACTCGCCGTGCGCTTCTGCGCACTCTCCATCGAGGCGCTACGAGCCGCCATCTGCCCGTTTCTCCTCACCTTTCGTGGCGAGCCCCTGCCTCGTGTCTGGCTCAGCTAGGACTCTGCAATGCAACTTACACCTCGTGAAAAAGACAAGCTCCTGATCGCCATGGCCGCCATGGTGGCCCGCCGCCGCCTGGAGCGCGGCGTGAAGCTCAACCACCCGGAGGCGATTGCTCTCATCACCGACACGGTGGTGGAGGGAGCGCGCGATGGGCGCTCCGTCGCCGAGCTGATGGAGGCAGGCGCCCATGTCGTCACCGCCGATCAGGTGATGGAGGGCGTGGCCGAGATGATCCATGATGTTCAGGTTGAAGCCACTTTCCCCGATGGCACCAAGCTCGTCACCGTGCATCATCCGATCCGGGGCGCAGCCTCCCAGGACGTCCCGGGCGAAGTGATGGCGAAGGATGGCGAGATCGTCTTCAACGAGGGCGCGCCGCGAACCGTGCTGGCGGTGGCGAACACAGGCGACCGTCCCATCCAGGTCGGGAGCCACTACCACTTTTTCGAAACCAATCCGGCTCTGTCGTTCGAGCGTGAGAAGGCGCGCGGCATGCGTCTCGATATCACGGCCGGCACAGCGGTGCGGTTCGAGCCCGGCTCCACGCGGGAAGTCACGCTGGTGCCGCTCTCCGGCAAGCGTGAGGTCTATGGTTTTCGCCAAAGCGTGATGGGGGCGCTCTGATGACGAACGGAAGGAAGCCAGCGTCGCTCCCGCGCGCAGCCTATGCCGACATGTTCGGCCCCACCAAAGGGGACCGGATCAGGCTCGCAGATACCTCCCTCGTGATCGAGGTCGAGAAGGACTTCACGACCTATGGGGAGGAGGTGAAGTTCGGTGGCGGCAAGGTTATCCGCGACGGAATGGGGCAGGGGCAGGCGACCCGTGCAGGGGGTGCGGTCGACACCGTCATCACCAACGCGGTCGTTCTCGATCATTGGGGCATCGTAAAAGGCGATATCGGCATCAAGGGTGGAAGGATTGCCGGGATCGGCAAAGCCGGCAATCCGGACGTGCAGCCCAATGTCGACATCACCATCGGCCCAGGCACGGAGATCATCGCCGGCGAGGGCAAGATCGTCACGGCGGGCGGCTTCGACTCCCATATCCACTTCATCTGCCCGCAGCAGATCGAGGAGGCGCTGATGTCGGGCATCACCACGATGCTCGGCGGCGGCACGGGGCCGGCCACCGGCACCTTCGCCACCACCTGCACGCCGGGACCGTGGCATATCGCCCGCATGATCGAGGCAGCGGACGCCTTTCCCATGAACCTGGCCTTTACGGGCAAGGGCAACGCCTCGCAGCCTGGTGCACTGGAGGAGATGATCGAAGCCGGCGCCTGCGCCCTCAAACTCCACGAAGACTGGGGCACCACGCCTGCGGCCATCGATTGCTGCCTGTCCGTGGCCGATGCCTATGATGTGCAGGTGATGATCCATACCGACACGCTCAACGAGTCCGGCTTCGTGGAGGACACGATTGCCGCCTTCAAGGGACGCACGATCCACGCCTTCCATACGGAAGGGGCGGGCGGCGGTCACGCGCCGGACATCATCAAGGTGGCAGGGCTTCCCAACGTGCTGCCATCCTCCACGAATCCGACGCGGCCGTATACGGTCAACACCGTCGACGAGCATCTCGATATGCTCATGGTCTGCCATCATCTCGACCCGTCTATCCCCGAGGATCTCGCCTTTGCCGAGAGCCGCATTCGCAAGGAGACGATCGCGGCCGAGGACATCCTTCATGACATCGGCGCGCTCTCGATGATGTCCTCCGACAGCCAGGCCATGGGCCGCGTCGGCGAGGTCATCATCCGCACCTGGCAGACGGCGCACAAGATGAAGGTCCAGCGGGGGCCGCTGCCCGGCGAAACCGGCGACAACGACAACCTGCGTGTTCGGCGCTATGTGGCGAAGTACACGATCAACCCCGCCATCGCCCATGGCGTGTCGCGGCATATCGGTTCCGTCGAGGCCGGAAAGCTCGCCGATCTCGTGGTCTGGGCGCCGGCCTTCTTCGGCGTGAAGCCCGATCTCGTCATCAAGGGTGGAGCCATCGCGGCGGCGCTCATGGGTGATCCGAACGCCTCTATTCCGACGCCGCAGCCGGTGCATTACCGCCCGATGTTCGGAGCCTATGGCCGGGCGCTGGCGGCGACCTCCCTCACCTTCGTGTCCAGGGCCGCGGTCGAGAACGGGCTTGCAGGCAGGCTTGGAGTCCAAAAGCAGCTTGTCGCCGTCGAGAATGTTCGCGGCGGCATCGGCAAGAAGGACATGGTGCTGAACGGTGCCACGCCGGTGATCGAGGTCGACCCGGAGACCTATGATGTCCGCGCCGATGGCGAGCTTCTGGTCTGCGAGCCGGCCACAATCCTCCCCATGGCACAACGATACTTCCTGTTCTGATCATGATCCGCGCCACATCCATCATCCGTCGCGACGCCGTCGCTTCCGACCACGTCGTTGACATCATCACCCTCGACCACGGCGACCGACACAGACGTCGCATCCTGCTGAACGCCGATGGCGGCACGGCCTTCCTGCTCGACCTCGACAGGGCCGACGTGCTGGAGGACGGAGACGCCATTCGCCTCGACACCGGCTGGCTCGTGGAGGTGAAGGCAGCGACTGAGAAGCTCATCGAGGTCTCGACCGAAGATCCGCTCGATCTTCTCACCCTGGCTTGGCACATCGGCAACCGGCATGTGCCGGCCGAAATCGGCAAGGCGGCGATCTACATCGCCTACGATCATGTGCTGCTCGAGATGCTGCAAGGACTCGGAGCCAGGACGGAGATCGTCGAGCGCCCGTTCCGTCCGGTGCGAGGCGCATACCATCAGCACGAGCACGGCGGGCATTCCGGCCATCACCACGGACACGGCCATGGATGATGCGCTCCCGCTGCAGGTCTTAGAGAGAGGGCAGGGCATCCTGCCGCTGTTCGCCTGGTTGTCCCCGTCCTACCCGGTCGGCTGCTATGCCTATTCCCACACGCTGGAATGGGCAGTCGAAGCAGGGGACGTGGTGGACGAGGAGGCGCTCGTTGCGTGGTTGAAAGATCAGATGACGCTCGGCTTTGGCCGTAATGACGCGATCCTGCTGAGCCACGCCTACCGGGCCGTGGAGGCAGGCCATGAAGCCGCGCTCGTGAATGTCAACGAACTCGCCCTCGCGTTCTGCCCCTCCGCCGAGTTGTACCTCGAGACGAGCCAGCAGGGGCGCAGCTTCCTCGACGCGACCCTGGCCGCCTGGCCCGCTCCGGGTTTGCTCGATTTAAGTGGCGAGGTGGCATTCCCTATTGCCATTGGCATGGCGGCTGCGGCGCATGTTGTTCCTCTCCCGATCACCCTGAACGCCTACCTCTTCGGGCTCGTGCAAACGCTCGTCTCGGCAGCTATCCGGCTCGCGCCGATCGGGCAGACAGCCGGCATCCGGATCTGCAGCGCCTTGGCTGTAACTGTGAGAGATGTCGCGCAGGAGGCCATCGGCCTTTCTCTCGACGATATCGGCGGCGCGACCTTTCGGGCCGATCTCGGCTCCTTCCACCATGAAAACCAATATACGAGGCTTTTCCGCTCATGAAATCCCAGACAGGACCTCTTCGCGTCGGCATCGGCGGGCCGGTCGGCTCAGGCAAGACCGCCCTGATGGAGGCGCTCTGCAAGACGTTCCGCGAGCGCTACGACATCTGCGCCATCACCAACGACATCTACACCAAGGAGGATGCCCGTCTCCTGACGGTCGCGGGTGCCCTTCCGGTGGAACGCATCATGGGCGTGGAGACGGGCGGTTGCCCGCACACGGCGATCCGTGAGGATGCCTCGATCAATCTCGCAGCCATCGCGACCATGCGCAAACGCTTCCCTGAACTCGACATCGTGCTGGTGGAGTCCGGCGGCGACAATCTGTCGGCGACCTTCTCGCCCGAACTCGCGGATCTGACGATCTACGTCATCGACGTTGCGGGCGGTGAAAAGATTCCACGTAAGGGCGGCCCAGGCATCACCCGGTCGGACCTTTTGGTGATCAACAAGATCGACCTTGCACCTTATGTCGGCGCTGATCTTGCCATCATGGAGGAGGACACGAAGTGGATGCGCGGCCAGCGCCCCTATGTCTTCAGCAACATCCGTGGCGGTGTCGGCATCGACGCCATCGCGCAATTCATTGAACGAGCCGGCGGCCTGGCCGCGGCCGCATGACAGGAGCATCCCATGAGATTCAAGCATTCCCTTCTTGTCGTTCCCATGATGGGGGTGGCCATGCCGGCCCTTGCCCATACGGGGGGGCATGCCGCTTCAGGTCTAGTCGGCGGTTTCGCGCATCCCTTTGGGGGTCTTGACCACATGCTGGCCATGGTAGCCGTCGGTCTCTTCGCGGCCGTGCTTGGTGGGTGGGCTCTCTGGGCCGTTCCGGCGACCTTCGCTTCCATGATGCTCGTCGGCGGCATTATAGGCTTCATGGGCATTGAAATTCCCGCCGTCGAGGCGGGCATTGCCTTTTCGGTGATAGTCTTCGGCGCAGTTCTGGCTACCGGGACCCGCTGCGTCATCTCCGTAGCCATGATGCTGGCCGGAATATTTGCCATCTTCCACGGCCACGCCCATGGAGCCGAAATGCCGATGGAAGCCGCAGCAGGCCTTTATTGTCTCGGCTTTGCCTCGGCGACCATCCTTCTGCATGGGCTGGGCCTCTCAGTAGGCACTGTCCTCAGTCACCGCCAGATGATCCACCGCTGGGCGGGTGTGGGCATCAGCATTGCAGGCGTCGTTCTGTCGCTGAGTTGAGGCTGGCGACTAGGAGCAGCGGGCACTTCAAACCCGTCACTATCAATCGGCGCGAGTTATATGAGAACGCCCGACGCAGAACTGCACTACTGCGTTGGAAGGTCTGCTGCTGGCACTTTTCGGAACTTGTCGGGACTTCCGCATTGGCAGCAAGAGCGGACCTCCAGACGGTCACGCTTAAAGGCCGTCGTGACCCAGAGCCACCATTCTGAAACTCTGTCGAGTAGTCCCTACCCGGGAGAAGAGCCGCCTAGAAGGGTACTCGCGATGGACTGGCGCTCATCGGTGAGAGGACCGGTCGCTACTGGCTGACCGGATCGTCTGTACCAGTAAGCGGCATTCGAAAGATCACCTTCTTTCCGGTGCAGATAGGCATGGACCCAAGCGCATTGCCGATCAGCTTCGTCAAGCTGAACAAGGCTGTGAGCCCTTTCCCAGTCCCCGCAGGCGTCCCACCAGAGCGCCTGCAGCGCAGGGCTCCAGTCCTCAGGAGGCTTCTGCTGGTGAAGAGATGCCTCAAACGTGTCGTTGCTCATAATCCGCCTCGTGCGTGGGATTTGGCCATGCCCAGTGCAGCAACGATATGGCCCACTTCTGGGTAATGGAAGGCCTTGCACCTCAGTAGGCGTGCGCCACCTGCTCGGCGCTTCAGCGCCGCAGATTTTGGCGGCTTCTTTGAACAATGCACTCTCGCAAGGAACCTCATATCGTCTTGCAAGTGCCTCCTGCATAGAGGTCTACCTACCGCCACTACAGATGAATGAGCTGTCCGCCAGACGTAGTCAGGCTCGTTCGCAAGTTTGCTAAGGTCCAGAGATGGCACTGGGCGGACCTTAGCCGAAATTCCGCATTGGGCGCGTGAGCTGACCTTCATAGGCGAGAGCTCAATGGCTCAGGTTAACCCGATGCAGACTTTCCTCATATGGTCAGCCCCACGGCGTAAGTGAGAACAGATTTCGCATCACACAAAGCAGGAGTCTCGAGACCTCCGGTTAACTGTCCACAGATCGGGGCAAGGAGATCATAAGCAGCCTGCTTCCGATGCTGACTGCACCATAAGCGAGCCAGGCTGGTCGTCGCGTGCAACTCCCAGAGTCTTGCGTCCTGCTCCCTCGCCAAGGCAATAGCTCGGTGGAAGCATCGCTCTGCTCCTTGCTGATCAGGCTCATCCCCTGCTAACAGCAATTCGCCCCGAACCCGATAGAGTTCTGTTTCGATCCATCTGCCGCCCATGTGCCGGATCTGCGTCAAGGCCTCCTCCACGAGACCAAGGCCCTCCTGCGCCTGATCTGCTCGCCTGCTGGCATCAGCCAGCAAGCATAGGAAGTAGGGTGACCACATCTTTGCGCCGGTCATTTGGTAGTCAGCCAGACCTTGTTGCATTTCTGCGATTCCCTCGGCCACGCGCCCGATCTCGACCTGTGCCCAGCCATGGACAACCGCGCCCATTGCCCGGTAGAGCGGAAACCCTTGGTCTGTTCCAATTACGATTGCCGAATGGGCCTGTGCCTTGGCATTGTGTGGATCTCGCATGAGCTGCTGAAGGATACACCCCCAAGCAGAGGCAACAGCCGTCGTCCCGGGATGCTCAAGCTCACCGACATGGGCCGGTACCCGACTGCCATAGGCCAGAGCCTGCTCCGGGT
>DATHAU010000493.1:0-10786 GCA_035296545.1 Microvirga sp. | reverse complement strand
AGCGGATGGTGGCTCGACAGGGCAAGGCGGCTTGCCGCCTCCAGGAGGTCGGGCGGGATTTCCCCCGCATTCACGACGCTCATGGCGGGCAGGGTCAGGGTGCCGGTCTTGTCGAACACGATGGTGTCCACCGCCGCCAGCCGCTCGAACGCATCGCCCGCATTGAGGAAGATTCCCGCCCGGAAGAGCGCGCCCGAGGCGACCATCTGCACCACGGGCACGGCCAGCGCCAGGGCGCAGGGGCAGGTGATGATGAGAACGGAAACAGCCGTGATAAGCGCATCGTGAACCGAGGACCCGGTGGCGATCCAGGCGAGCGCCGTGAGGGCTGCGGCCGTATGCACCATCGGCGCATAGGCCCGCGCGACCCGGTCGGCCAGTTGCACGTAGCGGGACTTTGCGGTCGCTGCGCTCTCCAGCAGGCGCTCGACTTCGTCGAGAAGCGTGCCCGTGCCCGCTGCCGTCACCCGCAGGGTGAGGGTGCCGTTGTAGTTGAGGCTGCCCGCATAGACCTCCTGGCGGGCGCTCACCACCCGGTGGGCGGTCTCGCCCGTCACCAGGCTCTCGTCGATCTCCGAGGAGCCGGAGAGCACGACGCCGTCGACGGCAATACGCTCGCCCGGACGCACCAGCACCCTGTCGCCCCCGTTCAGCGCGGCGGTGGGCACCAGCACCACCTCGCCGTTCTCCTCGATGCGGTGCGCGACCTCCGCCTTCAGGGACGCGAGATTGCTCGCCACCGCGCGGGTCTTGCGGCGCATGGCCTGATCGAGATAGCGGCCGCAGAGCAGGAAGAAGAGCAGCATCACCACGGAGTCGAAATAGGTGTGCTCGGCGGAATGGATGGTCTCGACCACCGACATGGTGAGCGCGATCAGGATGCCGATGACCACCGGCACGTCCATGTTGGTGCGGCGGTTGCGAAGCGCGTTCATGGCGCTCGCGAAGAAGGGCTGGCCCGCGTAGGCCACCGCCGGCAGGGCGATGAGCGCCGCAAGCCAGTGGAAGAAGTCGCGGGTCTCAGGGGTGATGTCGGTCACGTTGCCCGACCAGACGGAGACCGCCAGCAGCATGATGTTCATGGAGGCGAAGCCCGCCACCGCCAGGCACCTCAGGAGCCATTGGGCGCGGCGGGTCTCCTCCTCCTCCACGAGGCGCGACTGGAAGGGGTGGGCGCGATAGCCCAGGCGCTGCAGCTCCTCCACCACCTCGGCGGGGGAAACGGCTCCATCCCGCCATTCCACCGCAAGGCGGTGGCTGGTGTAGTTGAGCCGCGCATCGAGGACGCCCGGCAGCCGGCACAGGCCGCCTTCGATCTCGTCGATGCAGACGGCGCAGTCGATCCCCTCGACCGCAAGGTCGAGATGGGCCGTGCCGTCGTCCTGGCGCTTCACGAAGATTGAAAGGTCGAGGGTCTCGGCCATGGCAGGGCTCCCTTAGAGCGAGATGCGGCTCTTGGAGCGGAAAACGGTCTCGTCGGCGCGCTTGAGGGCGATCACCAGGTCCCACCGGCCCTGCGGCATGGGGGTGAGGTTCTGGAACCGGCCGGCGGCGACCTCGACGAATTCCACGGGAATGTCGCGGCGCTTGTCGGTCGGGTGGGCCAGGCGCACCTCAGGGGTCAGCCCCGCGAGCGGCCGGGACCTCTCATCGCGGGCCGTGATGACGAGGCGGGTCGCATCGCCTCCCCGTTGCAGGCTGGCCTCCACCGCCCAGTGGCGCGCATCCTGCGCATGGGCTGCGGCCAGGTCGTTCTTGAAGGAAAGCCCGGCCTTGTAGGCGCTCTCCGTCTCCACGCCGCTGAAGCTCGAGATCGCGACGCGCACCATGAAGAAGTTCATGGCGAAGACGACGCCGAAGAAGGCGATGAAATAGAACAGAACCATGCGTCCGGTGAGAATGCGGGGAGCGGGGCCTGCTGTTGCGGTGCTGGACATCGGAATGGTTCCCTAAGGCGCCTTGAAGTGGTCGTTCATGCGGGCCGCGTCGCCGCTCGTCAGGTCGGTGAGGGTGAAGTGAACATCCGTCGAGGAGGGCAGGGAGGACCCCTGCGCGGTCACCAGGATGCGGGCCTCCAGCGTCTGGTCCGGTCCCACCGTGACGATGGCGCGGCCCTGCTGGTCGACCTCCCCGCCCACGATGTCGATCTTGGCCTCGGCAAGGCCGTCGACGGTGAGCGAATAGCGGCGCTCGTGGAGCTTCTTGTTGGCGACCCGGATGGTGAAGCCGTTGCGGATCGAGCCGTCCGACAGGCGCACGAAGAGCGGATTGCGGTCGTGCATCACGGTGAGAGAGAGGCTCTGGCGCATGGCGAGGGACGTGATCATGATCGCCCCGACGATGGCCATGATGCCCGCATAGAAGAGGGTGCGCGGACGCAGGATGCGGAGCACCTCGGGACGGCCCTCCATGCGGGCCTTCACGTTCATGTCGGTGTCGTAGGCGATGAGGTCGGCGGGACGGCCGATCTTCGCCATCACGGTGTTGCAGGCGTCGATGCACAGGCCGCACTGGATGCAGTCGAGCTGCAGCCCCTTGCGGATGTCGACCCCCGTGGGGCAGACGGCGACGCACTGGTCGCAGTCGATGCAGTCGCCGGCCGGGAGACCCTGCTTCTTCAGCCCCTCGTTCTTCTTCATGGAGCCGCGGGGCTCGCCCCGGTCGTAGCGATAGGTGACGTTGAGGGCGTATTCGTCCGTCAGGGCGGCCTGGATGCGCGGCCAAGGGCACATGTAGGTGCAGACCTGCTCGCGCATGAAGCCCGCGAGGGTGTAGGTGGTGAAGGTGAGGATGCCGATCCAGATATAGGCCAGGGCCGGGGCCTGGAACGTGGCCAGCTCATAAACCAGGGTGGGGGCGTCGGAGAAGTAGAGCACCCAGACGCCGCCGGTCCACCAGGCGATGAACAGCCAGATGGCGTGCTTCAGGGCCTTCCGGGCGGCGACATTCAGGGTGAGCTTTTCCTTGGCCTGCCGCATCCGCTCGCGGCGGTCGCCCTCAATCCATCGCTCCACCGCGTAGAAGAGGTCGGTCCAGACGGTCTGCGGGCAGAGATAGCCGCACCAGATGCGGCCCGCGACGGCGTTCATGAGGAAGAGCGTCAGCGACGCCAGGACCAGGAGGCCGGTGAGGTAATAGACCTCCTGCGGCCAGATCTCGATGAAGAAGAAATAGAAGCGGCCATTGGCCAGGTCGACCAGAATCGCCTGGTCCGGCGCATTCGGGCCGCGATCCCAGCGGATGAAGGGCAGGAAATAGTAGATGCCGAGCGTGATGGCGAGCACGACCCATTTGATCGTGCGGAAGCGGCCCTTCACGGCCTGCGGGTAGATGGCCTTGCGCGGGACATAGAGAGGGGCGTCGTCGGCGGAAGCCGGTGCGGCGCTCGGCATGAACTGGGAGAGGGGGGCGTCAGCCATCGAATCCGTCGCAGGTCGTCGATCTGGGATGACCCGGAATAGGATGGGGGCGGCCGGGCCGCCTTGATTTGAGTCAAGCCACGGCTGGAAGGGGGCTTCCGGCCGTGGCTGGATGGACAGGGGAGGCCTGCCGCGCGATCAGTGCTGATTGCCACCGAGCGAATGTACGTAGAGCGTCAGCGCCTTGATGGTCGTGTCGTCGAGGCGGCCGTGCCATGCGGGCATGACGCCGCCGCGGCCGTTCACGAGGCCTTCCGCGATGGCGGCCTTGTCGGAACCGAAGAGCCAGATCTTGTCCGACAGGTTCGGCGCGCCGAGCTCCAGGTTGCCCTGGCCCTTGTCGCCGTGACAGGCGGCGCAATTGTCCGCGAAGACCTTGGCCCCGGCGGCAAGGTTCGCCCCCTTGTCCGTGGGCAGGCCCGACAGGGAGCGCACGTAATCCGCCGCCTGGGAGATCTCCTCCCGCTTGAGGATCCCGTCCCGGCCGAACGCCGGCATGGAGCCCTGGTGGCCCTTGTCGCTCGTCGAGCGGGCGCCGTGGCGGATCGTGTGCTCGATCTGGGCAAGGGAGCCGCCCCACAGCCAGTCGTCGTCGTTCAGGTTCGGGTAGCCCTTGGCCCCGCCGCCGCCCGCCCCGTGGCAGGGGGCGCAGTTGTCGCCGAAGGAGGCCTTGCCCTGGGCCCGCGCGAAGGCGAACAGCTCCGGGTTCTGCTTGATCTCGTCGAGGGAGCTTGCGGCGAGCTTCGCCGTCATGCCGGAGCGCAGATCCTTGAGGGCCGCGAGATCCACCTCGACCGCTTCCCGGGACTGCCAGCCCAGAAGGCCCTTGGTGTAGGACGAGACCAGGGGCACGGCCGGGTAGGCGATCATGTAGAGGACCCCCCAGACGATGCTCGCGTAGAAGCTCCACAGCCACCAGCGCGGCAGGGGATTGTTGAGCTCCTGGATCTCGTCCCAGCTGTGCCCGGTCGTCGTCACGCCGGTGACCGCGTCGACCTGTTCATGTGTCTGATGGGCCATGGGATCAGTCCTCCTGGAGAGGCATGCGGGCGGCCGCATCGAAGCGGTCCTTCCGCGACGGGGCGAGGGCGTAGATCAGCACCGCCAGGAAGACGGCGACGAAATAGACGAGCCCCCAGGTCTGGGCGAATTCGGCGAAGAACTTGTATGCGGCTGGCATGTTGGCTTGTCCTCAGCGCACGTTGGCCTTGTTGTCGTAGAGCTTGAAGTCGATCTGCGTGCCCAGCATCTGCAGATAGGCGATCAGCGCATCCGCTTCGGTCACCGTCCGCGGGTTGCCGTCGAAGTTGCGCGACTGCGCGTTCGGGTAGCGCTTGGCCAGCTCGGCGGCGTTCGGATCGTCCGCGTTGGCCTGGGTGCGGATGTCGCTCTCGGCCCTGGCGATCATCTCGGGGCTGTAGGGCACGCCGAGGGCGGCCTGCACCTTCAGGTCCCGGGCGACCTCGGCGGCATCGAGCTCGTTCTGTTCGAGCCAGGGATAGGCCGGCATGATCGAGCCGGGCACCACCGCGCGAGGGTCGTTGAGGTGGTCCCGGTGCCAGTCGTCGGAATACTTGGCGCCGACGCGGGCGAGGTCGGGGCCCGTGCGCTTGGAGCCCCATTGGAAGGGCCGGTCGTACATGCTCTCGGCCGCGAGGGAGTAGTGGCCGTAGCGCTCCACCTCGTCCCGGAGCGGACGCACCATCTGGCTGTGGCAGTTGTAGCAGCCCTCGCGCACGTAGATGTTGCGCCCGGCGAGTTCGAGCGGGGTGTAGGGCCGGACGCCCTCCACCTTCTCGATGGTGCTCTTCAGGTAGAAGAGGGGCACGATCTCCACGAGGCCGCCGATGGAGATGACGATCAGCACGCCCAGGATGAGGATGATCGAGTTGGTCTCGAAGATCTTGTGACGGGACCAGAGGGACATGATCGTTTCCTTTACTCCGCCGCCACGAGGGCCGGCTGCGTGGCTTGCGGGATTTCGGCCTCGATCTCCTGACCGGCGGCGATCGTCTTCCAGACGTTCCACACCATGATCAGGCTGCCGGCCACGAAGAACGCGCCGCCGAGCGCACGGATGACATAGAAGGGGTGCATCGCCTCCACGGTCTCGATGAACGAGTATTCGAGGAAGCCGAGGGCCGTATAGGCGCGCCACATGAGGCCCTGCAGGATGCCCGCGACCCACATGGACGTGATGTACAGCACGATTCCCAGGGTGGAGATCCAGAAGTGCCAGGAGACGGCCTTGAGGGAATAGAGCTCCTTCTTGTTCCACAGCCACGGAACGAGGCAGTAGATCGCCCCGAAGGACACGTAGGCCACCCAGCCGAGAGCGCCGGCGTGTACGTGGCCGATGGTCCAGTCAGTGTAGTGCGACAGGGAGTTGACGGCCTTCACGGACATGAGCGGACCTTCGAAGGTCGCCATGCCGTAGAAGGCGACCGACACGACCATGAGGCGCAGCACGGGATCGGTGCGGAGCTTGTCCCAGGCACCCGAGAGGGTCATGAGCCCGTTGATCATGCCGCCCCAGGAGGGCATCCACAGCATGATCGAGAACACCATGCCGAGAGTCTGCGCCCAGTCGGGCAGGGCGGTGTAGTGGAGGTGGTGCGGGCCCGCCCAGATATACATGAAGATCAGGGCCCAGAAGTGGATGATGGAGAGGCGGTAGGAATAGACCGGCCGCTCGGCCCGCTTGGGGATGAAGTAGTACATGATGGCGAGGAAGCCGGCGGTGAGGAAGAAGCCCACCGCGTTGTGGCCGTACCACCACTGCACGAGGGCGTCCTGAACGCCCGACCAGACGATGTAGCTCTTGGGCGAGAAGATCGAGACCGGGATCGAGGCGTTGTTGCCCAGATGCAGGACCGCGATGGTCAGGATGAAGGCGAGGTAGAACCAGTTCGCCACATAGATGTGCGGCTCCTTGCGACGCATGACCGTGCCCAGGAACACCAGGAAATAGGCCACCCACACGACCGTGAGCCACAGGTCCGCGTACCACTCGGGCTCGGCGTATTCCTTGCCCTGGGTGACGCCGAGCAGGTAGCCCGTGCCGGCGATGACGATGAAGAAGTTGTAGCCCAGCACCACGAACCAGGGGGCGATGTCGCCCACCAGGCGGGCGCGGCAGGTGCGCTGGACCACGTAGAACGAGGTCGCGATCAGCACGTTGCCGCCGAAGGCGAAGATCACCGCCGAGGTGTGCAGGGGCCGCATGCGCCCGAAGGAGAGCCAGGCGGTGTCGAAGTTGAGCGCCGGGAAGGCGAGCTGCAGGGCGATGAGCAGGCCGATGGCGAAGCCGGCCACCCCCCAGAACACGGACGCGATGGTGGCGAACTTCACCGGTCCCATGTTGTAGTTGGGCCGGCCGTTCACGGCCAGGGGCGGGAGCTGCGCAGGGCGGTCGAAATAGCGGTCCACGATCTTGAAGGCGGCCGCAGCGCCGGCGGCGGCGAACAGGTAGGCGTGGAACGCATATTCCGGCGTGTAGGCTTTCGCCGCGACGATCACGCTCAGAAAAGCCAGGATTGCGAAGGCGAAGGCCGAACCGGCCTCGCCGAATGTCATCGTTTTTGTCGGGGCTGGTGCCGCGTAAGCCATGAGCCTTAACCTTCTCATCGGGGACGGGCCAATGAGCTTCGTCCTCCATCAAGGGCTCTAGGGCGCGGCCGGGGGAGCGGCATTGATGCAAATCAATCGGAGATCGGCCGCCGTTCTTCCTGCGCCGCCCCTGAGGGGGTCGATCCGCTAAGGGAGGCTTAAGGACCTCCGTTTCAAATGCTGTCGGGCGGCCCGGCGATTCTCCCGGGCCTGGAAACGACAGGGGGCAGGGATGGGCGAGGGCAGGGGGCTTTATGTTTCCAACGGGATTCTGCTGCTGAGCCGCCTGCTCCTGGGCGGCTGCTTTCTTCCCTCGGCCGTCGGACACGCGTCAAACATCTCGGGCTTTGCGGCCTCGCTCACCATGAAGGGCATTCCCTATGCCGACGTGGCCGCCACCCTGATCGTCCTGGCCGAACTCTTCGGCCCTCTGGCCCTGATCCTCGGCCTTGCCCCGCGCCTGAGCGCGTCCGTGCTGATCGCCGCGACCCTGGTGACGACCGGGGCCCTGCACCGCTTCTGGGATTATGGCGGCCTCACCCGCCATGCCGAACAGGCGATCTTCCTGGCTCATCTGGGGGTCGTCGCCGGACTGCTGCTCCTCATCGTCACCGGGCCGGGCGAGTGGAGCTGGCAGGCGTGGTGGAAGGGAGCCGCCGCCAAGAAGGCCGCGCCCAAGAAGAAGCGCCCGCGCTCCCAGGGCCCGCGGTCCAAGCCCGCGCCCGCCCGTCCCGCCGCGGCCGAGGACGAATACGCGGACGCGGCCTAGGGGATGGCCCCCGGCCGCCGAAGCCCCCGCGGAGCCGAGGCCGCGATGAAAGCGCCTGCCTTCATTCAGCCTCTAACGAAACTCACAATAGGGACGTGCCGGCCTCCTGGCTCCGGCGTGTTCGAGTTGTTTCAGTGAGCAACGGAATGATGCTCCTTCGGTATCTGCGTTACATTCTGGGTGTGGGTGCGGTGCTCGCGTGGCTCACGCCGGCCCTGGCTCAGCAGGCGGGCGATCCGCTGACCCGCCTCCTCGACAGCTTCTTCAAGCCCCCGGCCGGTCAGTCAGGAAACGCCCAGCCAGGGGCGTCCGAGCAGCCTCGTCCGGCCCCGCGGGCCGCTCCAGCGCCCCGGGCCCAGCCAGCGGCGCGCGCCCAGCAGCCCTCCCAGGCGGAGCCCGGAAAAGCCCCGCCGCAGAAGGCCGCCGCCCCGAAGCAGGAGCCGAAGCCCGCCCAGCCGCAGCTTCAGGCGCAGCCGGAGGCGCCGAAAGCCGAGCCGAAGGCGGAGGCAAAGCCTCCGACGGGGCCTTCCGATGGCGTGGCGGAGGCAAAGCCCGAGCCGCCCAGGCCCGCCGCAGCCCCGCCCGCAGGGGCTTCCGAGCAGCCCAAAGCCCGGCCCGTGCAGGCTGCGGAGCCACCCAGATCGGACCCCAAACCCGTGGAGGCAGCGGCTAAGCCCGCGACGCCGCCCGCCTCCGTGCGCGAGGCTCCGAAGGCTGCGGAAGCGCCGCCGGCCCCCACGCCTCCTGCGACTCCCGTCGCCGCCAAGGTTCAGACCCCCTCGCCGATCCCGGCTTCGCCGGCGGCTGCCCTCGACCAGGTCAACAGCTACTTCAACGGCATCGACCAGCTGACCGCCTATTTCGTGCAGAAGAATCCCAACGGCCAGCAGGTGGAGGGGACGCTCGCCATCAAGCGCCCGGGGATCCTCCGCTTCGCCTATGCGCCGCCCAGCGCCCTCGAGATCGTCTCCGACGGCCGCAGCGTGGCGATTCGCGACAAGAAGCTCGGCACCAACGACGTCTACCCGGTGGGGCAGACGCCCCTGAAGTTCCTGCTCCAGGAGAACGTGGATCTGGGGCGGGACACCAAGGTCCGCGACGTGCAGGTGGGGCGCGACGGCCTCGTCACCGTGCGGTTCGACGACAGCGCCACCTTCGGCGGCACCTCGCGGATCACCCTGCGCTTCGACGCCCGCGCCAATGCGCTCCGCCAGTGGATCATCGTCGACAGCCAGGGCTACGAGACCTCCGTCACCCTCTCGAACCTCAACGTGACGCACAAGAAGGACGCCCGGGCCACCAATTGAGAGTCACCCGGAGACAGAGGATTTCGCGAAAAGGGCCTGCTTTGCCCCCGGATTCGGTCTAAGAACGCAGCCGGCGAATCGGCCCGCCCGTGGGGGCCGCGCCAACGAGCCCTCGGCAGGTGAGCATGGTGGATCAAGCGGCCCTCGGGTCTTACGCCGACTACGTCCTCGAGGACGCCACGATCCCGGAACTGCCCAACCACTACCGGGGCAAGGTGCGGGACAACTACGACCTTCCCGACGGGCGGCGCATCATCGTCGCGTCGGACCGGCTCAGCGCCTTCGACATCAGCCTCGCGGCCATCCCGCTGAAGGGCCAGGTGCTGACCCAGACCGCCCGGTTCTGGTTCGAGGCCACCGCCGATCTCTGCCCCAACCACGTGATCGAGTACCCGGACCCGAACGTGGTGGTCTGCAAGACGCTCACGATCCTGCCGGTGGAGATCGTGGTGCGCGACTATCTCGCCGGCGCCACCGGCACCTCGATCCTGTCCCTCTACAAGGCCGGGCAGCGGGAGATGTACGGCGTCCGCCTGCCGGACGGGATGAGGGACAACGAGAAGCTGCCCCGGACCATCATCACGCCCACCACCAAGGCCTTTCACGGCGGCCACGACGAGCCCCTGACCCCCGCCGAGATCGTCGGGCGCCGCCTGCTCACCGAGGAGCAATGGGGCAAGGTCTCCGCCTATGCCCTGGCGCTCTTCGCCCGGGGCCGCGAGATGGCCCGCGCGCGGGGTCTGATCCTCGTGGACACGAAATACGAGTTCGGCATGGACCGGAGCGGCCGGATCATGATCGCCGACGAGATCCACACCCCGGACAGCAGCCGCTACTGGTTCCTGGAGAGCTACGAGCGGCGCTTCGAGGCGGGCGAGCGGCCCGAGAGCTTCGACAAGGACTTCGTCCGCAACTGGGTCGTCGCCCGCTGCGACCCCTACAGGGACCCGGTCCCAACAATCCCCGCCGACGTGGTCCTGGCCACGTCGCGGGTCTATATCGACGCGTTCGAGCGGATCACCGGGCAGGCTTTCGCGCTGCCGGATGTGGGCGTTCCGGTGCTGGAGCGGATCCGGAGGAATCTGGCGGGGTATTTTTGAGTTTGATCGAAGGCTAGCGTGGGAAGGCAGGCTCGCTGGGGGTCAGGGCGATGCTCACCTGCTGAGCCCGAATTGAACCGGATAATCCGTAACAGGGATGCAGAATGATCTCGTAGAGGTCAGGTTGAGGCCCTGGCAGTTGAGCCGGCGGCATGCGCAACGAGGGTGTCTTGGCCTTGATGGGGTTCAACTCCAGGCCGCCGATGACGTTCTGATGGCTGAAGCCTTCAAGCTCCAGGTTTTCGATCTCTTCGAGGGTGAAGGTCACGATGGCTTGTTTCTCAAGAACGTAGAAGCCTTTTGAATCCACCGTATCGGTGATCTCCCAGGTATGGATGCTGAGTGTGCTCGGTCCGGTTCGGTTGAGATGAAGGCTGATGATCTCGGCATCGTGGAAACGCGGCACATGGCCGAACCACGCCAGGAGATCCGGGCCGCCGGGGACGGATTCCAGAACGTCCGGTGAAGGAATTTCGTCCGCCATGCCTCAGTGATAGCGCTCAACAGCAAGCGCCGCTACATCATTTCACGACGGTTGCGGTCGGTTCGGTTCAGGAGAAAGCCGTCAAAGGAACCCCGCCA
>DATHAU010000492.1:0-1851 GCA_035296545.1 Microvirga sp. | reverse complement strand
CGCGGCGGCGCGGGCCGGCATTCCGGCGGGCCGCTATGGCGAAATCGAGGAATTCGCGGCGGCGGCGGTGTTCCTCGCCAGCGAGAGGGCCTCGTTCATGACCGGCTCGATCCTGCGGGTCGACGGCGGGCAGATCTCATCCGTGACCTGACGCGCATCGGACGGATCATCCGTCATCCCGGACGCCGTGAGGCGATCCGGGATCGGGTGCAGAATATGCCGCCTCTTCTTCCCTCCCCCTTGCGGGGAAGGATCGAGGGTGGGGGTGGTGCGGCTGGGTGAGAAAGGTTGAGGGTGAGGCGCTGTAGCAGCCTTGGCGCTCTTCATTGAAGCAGCAGAGCTTTGACCCTGCGACCCCCACCCCTACCCCTCCCCGCAAGGGGGAGGGAAGAACGCGCTCTATTCTGAAGACGACCCCCTTCCCTCGCCTGCGGCTCGCCGGTCCGATCCGAAGGATCGGCAGGATGACAGCAGGTGTCGCACGTTCAGTGTCATTCCCGGCCGGAGCGCAGCGGACGCGGGCGTCAGCCCGCCAGGCAGGGAATCCACACCGCTGCCGTCACAGAGGGCACCATGGGTTCCCCTTTCCGCAAGAGGGGAAGTCGCACCGCACACATCATCCGATCAAGCCCGTCGCATGAAGCGCAAGGCCCGCCGCCGATGTGGCGGCCAGCGTCGGCAGCATCCCGAGCTTGAACCGGAACATGGCCACGATGGCGGCTGCGGACAGCAGCAGCGCCCACGCATCGACGCTTCCCCACACCGGTGCGTCGAGGCTGAGCGGCCCCCATGCGACGGTTCGAACCTCGCGGAAGATCGTGTGGATGCCGAACCAGATCGCAAGGTTGAGGATCACCCCCACCACCGCGGCCGTGATCGCCAACAGAGCGGCGCTCAAGGAGCGGTTGCCGCGCAGGATCTCGATGTAGGGCGCGCCGAGAAAGATCCACAGGAAGCATGGTGCGAAGGTCACCCAGGTGGCCAGCAACCCGCCCAGGGTGCCGGCCATCAGGGGGCTGAGCGCGCCCGGATCGCGAAAGGCCGCCATGAAGCCCACGAATTGCAGCACCATGATCAGCGGGCCCGGCGTGGTCTCCGCCATGCCGAGCCCGTCCAGCATCTCGCCGGGCTTGAGCCAGCCGTAGGTTTCCACCGCCTGCTGGGCCACATAGGCCAGCACCGCATAGGCCCCGCCGAAGGTGACCATCGCCATCTTGGAAAAGAATACCGCAATCTGGCTGAACACATGGCTTCCGCCAAAGGCCAGCAGAAGAGCCGCCACCGGCACGAGCCAGAGGGCCAGCCACAGGAGGGCGACGCGCAGGCTGCGCCTGGCATTCGGCCGCGCATGGTCCGGGAGATGGTCCCCGAGCAGGTTGCCGGCGTCGTCCTTCCCGCCGCCATGCCCGCCCCCCTGGAACTGCGGCAGGCCCGCGCGTCCTCCCGCAAACCCGATCCCTGCGGCGGCCAGGATGATGAGCGGGAAGGGCACGTCGAAGCAGAAGATCGCCACGAAGGCCGCCGCCGCAAGGCCGATCATGACCCGGTTCTTGAGCGCGCGCCTGCCGATCCGCATCACCGCCTCGAACACGATGGCGAGCACGGCCGCCTTCAGCCCGAAGAAGAGGGCGGAGACGAAGCCGACATTGCCGTAAAGGGCGTAGACCCAGCTCAAGCCCATGATGGCGATGACGCCCGGCAGGATGAACAGGCCCCCGGCCATGAGGCCGCCAGGGGTCCGGTGCATGAGCCAGCCGATATAGGTGGCGAGCTGCTGGGCCTCGGGGCCCGGCAGCAGCATGCAGTAATTGAGGGCGTGGAGGAACCGGCTCTCCGAGATCCAGCGCTTCT
>DATHAU010000491.1:0-1688 GCA_035296545.1 Microvirga sp. | reverse complement strand
CGCCGCCTCGACGAGACCCGCGCGGCCCGCAGCCCGGTGCTCAAATGGACCCCGCCGAAGCCGATGGCGGAAGCGGCGGAGTAAGCCCATAGCCCTCTCCCCTCTGCGGGAGAGGGTGGCCCTCGCGTCAGCGAGGGTCGGGAGAGGGGACGTTCGGCAAGTGCCAGACGAGCAAAGCGTCGCTTACCCTCGTACTGCGGAAACAACGCTGCATTTTGCAGTGAGCGTATGGCCCAGAAGCGATGCGGAAACGTGGCCCTGGTCCGGCGCTTCCCCTCTCCCGGCTTGCTGCGCAAGCCACCCTCTCCCGCAAAGGGGAGAGGGTTGTCGGCTTACTCCGCCGCTTCCGCCATCGGCTTCGGCGGGGTCCATTTGAGCACCGGGCTGCGGGCCGCGCGGGTCTCGTCGAGGCGGCGGCGGGGGGCGTGGTAGGGGGCTCCCGTGAAGCGCTCCTTGTCGCCCCGCTTCGCCGCCATGGCAAGGTCGCGCATGGTGGCGACGAACAGGTCGAGGGAGGACTTGGATTCCGACTCCGTGGGCTCGATGAGCATGGCCCCATGCACCACCAGGGGGAAGTACATGGTCATCGGGTGATAGCCCTCGTCGATCATGGCCTTGGCGATGTCGAGGGTGGTCACGCCCGTGTCCTTGAGCCAGGCGTCGTCGAACAGCACCTCGTGCATGCAGGGCTTGTCGCCGAAGGGCAGTGACAGGAGGTCGGACAACCCTGCGCGCACGTAGTTGGCGTTGAGCACCGCGTCCTCGGAGGCCTGCTTCATGCCGTCCGAGCCATGCGAGAGCATGTAGGAGAGCGCGCGCACATACATGCCCATCTGGCCGTGGAAGGCGGTCATGCGGCCGAAGGGGGCGGCGGGGCCGCCGGCCGCGGCGGCAGGGCCGCCGGCCTCGTCCCGGTGTTCCACCAGCTCGAAGGCGCCGTCCTTCACCCGCACGAAGGGCACCGGCGCGAAGGGCGCAAGCCGCTCGGAGAGCACCACCGGGCCGGAGCCCGGGCCGCCGCCCCCGTGGGGCGTCGAGAAGGTCTTGTGCAGGTTGATGTGCATGGCGTCCACGCCGAGATCCCCCGGACGCGCCTTGCCCACGATGGCGTTGAAGTTCGCCCCGTCGCAGTAGAAATACGCCCCCGCGTCGTGGATGGCCTTCGCGATCTCCACCACCTGAGGCTCGAACAGCCCGCAGGTGTTGGGGTTGGTGAGCATGATCGCCGCCACATCCGGGCCGAGGCGCTCCTTCACGTCCTCCACATGCACCCATCCGTCCTCGCGGGCGGGGACGGGCTTGACCACGAAGCCGATCAGCGCCGCGGTGGCCGGGTTGGTGCCGTGGGCCGAATCGGGCACCAGCACCACGTTGCGGGTCTTGCCCTCCCCCTTGGCCTCGATGGCGGCCTTGATGGCCATCATGCCGCAGAGCTCCCCATGGGCGCCGGCCTTGGGCGACAGGGCCACGGAGGTCATGTTGGTGAGCGTGACGAGGTAGCGCCCGAGCTCGCTCATGAGCTCCAGCGCCCCCTGCACGGTGGAGGCCGGCTGGAGGGGATGCACGTCGGAGAAGCCCGGCAGGCGGGCCATGCGCTCGTTGAGGCGCGCATTGTGCTTCATGGTGCAGGAGCCGAGCGGAAACAGCCCCGTGTCGATGCCGTAGTTCATCTGGGACAGGCGCACGTA
>DATHAU010000490.1:0-2135 GCA_035296545.1 Microvirga sp. | reverse complement strand
AAAGTCAAAGCTCTGCCCTTCATCAGTGAAGCACGAGGCCTCTACAGCGCCTAACCTGCTGACCATCTCACCCAGCTTTACCACCCCCACCCCTCACCCCTCCCCGCAAGGGGGAGGGGAAAGGCCGCGTCATTGCTTGGAAGAGTGGCTTTCTCGCTAGCTCAGGTTCTGGTCCTCTACCGCCGCGCCGTCCGCGCCAGGTCGAGCAGGGTCTTGGCCGCGATGGAATCCGCCAGGCTCGCGAGGCGGCGGGTCTGGAGGAGGCTGGCCTGGATCAGGCTGATGGCGTCCTTGAGGCTGGCGCTCGTCCAGCGCTGGAGGTGGCGCTCGACCAGGGGCTTGCGTCGGAAATGCAGCCCCCGCAGGCTCTCCATCGCGGCCGGGATCGAGCGGCCTTCCTCCACCGCCAGGCGGGCCGAGAGCAGCGTCAGGGCGTGGCGGAGGGCTGCTCCGAGCAGAACCGAGGCGTTCACCCCCTCGGCGGCCAGGCGTCGGGAGCCGGTCTCGAGCCCGGCGCCCTCGCCCGCAAAGGCCGCATCCACCACCGCATCCATGGCGAGGCTCGACACGTCGCTCAGGATCGCGTCCACGTCGTCGAGGGTGATCTCCCGCTGCCCGTGGGCGTAGAGCATGAGCTTCGCCAGCTCGCCCCGGGTGGCGAGGCGGTCGCCGCCGAGGCTGGCCAGCAGGGCCGCCCGCGCCTCCCGGGCGATGGAAAAGCCGCCGCTCTTTAGGGCCCCGTCGACGATCGCCTCGAGATCGCGGCCCGCGTCGCCATAGCAGGGCAGGGCCAGGGCCCGCTGGGAGCGCTCGCACAAGCTGCGCAGAGGCGAGGACTTCTGCAGGTCCCCGCCCTCGATGACGATCACCGTATCCTGCAACTCGCCTTTCAGAACCGCCTCCACCGCGGGCGCGAGGTTGCGGGAGGCGGCCTTGATCCAGATCGCACGCCGGCCCCCGAAAAGCCCGATGGTCCCGGCCTCGTCCGCCAGCCGCCCCGGATCCGACGCGATGTCGTCGCCGTCGAAGCGGATCATCTGGAACGGATCGGCGGGATCGTCCACCGAGCGCTCGGCCACGGCGCGGGCGCGTTCGTTGATCAGGCCCGTATCGGGCCCGTAGAAGAGGAAGACGCCGATGCGCGGGTCGGGACGCCGCAGCGCCCCTTCCACCTCATGGGCCTTGACGGCGACCATGGGCCTAGCTGCCGGCGGACAATTCTGCCGACAATCGGGTTCTCACCTGCTCGGCCAGAACCCGGGCCAGCCTGATCTCCGCGTCGCGGCCCGCCCGCACGGTGGCGAAGCGGTTCTGGAAGCGGTCGTAGGAGGCCGAGGACGTGGCCGTGCCCCGGGTGATCACCTTGGAGCCGTCCGGGCTGGTCAGGGTATAGGTCAGGGTTCCGCTGACGATGGCCGAGCTGGCGCGCCCCGATTCCGCATCGACCACGGGGGTCGACAGGGCCTGCGCCAGAGCCAGCTTCAGCACGTAGCGCTTGGGCGTCGCCATGCCGGAGCCGTTGAGCGCGTAGATGAGTTCGCTGCGCAGGTAATGGCCGATGCGCGCCTGCTCGTTCGCCCATTCGATCTCCGGCACCTCGATGGACGCAAGGGTCGTCTGGAGCGACCCGCCGGAGGCGGTGGGGCCGTAGAGGGGCCGGAAGCAGGCCGAGAGGCTTAAGGACATCCCGACGGAGAGGCCCGCCACGAGAGCGAGGCGGGCCAGGCCTTTGACGTTAAACGACGACATTCACGATCCTCTGCGGAACCACGATGATCTTGCGGGCAGGCTTGCCTTCCATAGCCTTTTGCACGGCGTCGAGCGAGAGCACGGCCGCCTCGACGGCGGCCTGATCCGCATCCCGGGCCACGGTCACGTCCGCCCGCTTCCTGCCGTTGACCTGAACCGGCAACGTAACATCGTTCTCGATCAGCAGGGAGCGGTCCACCGCCGGCCAGGGCGTCTCGGCGACCAGGCCGGGCTGCCCCAGGGTCTCCCAGCATTCCTCCGCCAGATGGGGCATCATGGGGGCCAGCAGCTGCACGAAGATGCGCCCGGCTTCCCGGAAGGCCGCGCCCAGGCCCGGCTCGTCCGCCGCCTTGGCGCGCTGGGCCAGGTCCTGCAGGCTGTTGGCC
>DATHAU010000489.1:0-2454 GCA_035296545.1 Microvirga sp. | reverse complement strand
TCAGAAGCTCCTCCACCACGTCCTCCGGGACCCCGTACTTGCTCTCCTCGCCCGACACGTTTACCTGCAAGAGGACCTCCACGCCACTCTCCGGCGCCCGTCGCCCCAGCTCCTCCACGAGCTTTACGGAATCGACCGAGTGGATAAGGCTCACCCTGGGCGCCACGATCTTCGCCTTCCGCCGCTGCACGTGCCCGATAAAATGCCACTCGAAGGCCTCCCCGAAGCGCTCCTGCTTCTCCACCAGGTCCTCGGCGCGGTTCTCCCCGACGAGGTCAACGCCCACCGCCGCGAGCGCGCCTACTTGCTCGGGCGCGTAGTACTTGCTCGCCACGAGCACCCTGACCTCCTCCGGATGCCGCCCGGCCCTCTTCGCGGCTAGGGCCACGTTCTCCCGCACGACCGCGAGCCTCTCCCGGATGCCCGCCCCGGTGACCGGAGTGGTCACCGCGGCACCTTTACGACGGAGGCCAGGCTGCGCCCGGTAAGCGGTTTCTGTTTGCGGTGCGAGAAGAAGAGGTCAGGCCGGCAGCCCGTGCACAGGCCGAGGTCCGCGACCTCGACCCCGGCACGGTCGAGATCTACCCGAATAGCGTCCGGCAGCGACAGCTGGCGCCCGGAGACCACGCCGTCCCCGAACTCCTTGGCGAAGGCGTCGGCCAGCTCCGGGGCGACCTCGTAGCAGCACGCGCGGATGCACGGCCCTATATAGGCCCGCTTGACGTCACCCGCCATCATACCGGCGGCCTTGCCGGAGATGCCGGAGAGGGTGCCCCGCCAGCCGGAGTGGACCATCGACACCTCGTCCCTCCCGACGAGCGCGACCGGCACGCAGTCGGCGACGGCTACGTTGAGGCAGAGGTTCCACTCGGAGGTCGTCAGCGCGTCGGCCTCGCCGGCGAACCCTTCGCCGGAGACGCGGGCGACACCATCTCCCGCGACCTGCTTTACCCAGGCCGAGGGCCGGTCGTCCAGCGCCTCGCGGATTATCCCGATGTTCCGGTCGACGATCTCCCGATCGTCGCCGACCTTCACGGAGACGTTGAGTTCCTCGTAGGGCGGCTCGGAGACTCCGCCGAGGCGGGTAAAGAAGAAGACGCATGCCCCCTCGGGCCCGGGGTTCGGGGAGACGTAGACGGCGCCTCCGGCCGCCGTGTGGACGGTGGCGGGGGCGCCGTCGTGGAGTTCGGGAAGGGGCGCGCGCACGCTCCTGGCGGTCGTGGCTACCTGCGCCGCAAGAACGCCGGGATGTCCAGGACGTCGCCCTCCTGCGAGGGGGAGACCGGCTCCTCCTCGCGCTGCTGGTGCGGCGGCGGCTCGGCCACCGAGCGCTCCGAGCGGCGCTGGTTGGCCAGGCGCTGGTCGAAGCCCGTCGCTATGACCGTCACGCTCACCCGATCGCCGTAGGCATCGTCGATGACCGCGCCGAAGATCAGGTTCGCGTCCTGGTGGGCGGCGTTGTGCACGATCTCGGCCGCCTCGTTCACCTCGAAGAGGCCCAGCTCAGGCCCGCCGGTGATGTTCAGGATGATCCCGGTGGCGCCCTCGATGCTCGCCTCGAGCAGCGGGCTCGAGATCGCCGTCTTCGCCGCCTCGGAGCCCCTGGACTCGCTGGTCGACTCGCCGATACCCATCAAGGCCGAGCCCGAGTTGTGCATGATCGTGCGCACGTCCGCGAAGTCGAGGTTGATGAGGCCCGGCACCGTGATGAGGTCGGTGATGCCCTGCACGCCCTTTCTCAGGATGTCGTCGGCCATCTTGAAGGCGTCCATCATGCTGGTCCGCTTCTCGGCGACCTGAAGGAGCCTGTCGTTCGGGATGATGATCAGGGAGTCGACGTTCTCCTTGAGGCGCTTGATGCCCTCCTCGGCGTATGTCGAACGCCGCCGGCCCTCGAAAGCGAAGGGCCGGGTCACCACACCGACGGTCAGGGCTCCGGAGTCGCGCGCGATCTTGGCGACGACCGGAGCCGCTCCGGTCCCGGTGCCGCCGCCCTTGCCGGCGGTGACGAAGACCATGTCCGCGCCGCGCAGGGCCTCCTCGATCTCGGCCTTGTTCTCCTCGGCGGCCTCCATCCCGATCTTCGGGTCAGCTCCGGCCCCGAGGCCGCGCGTGATCTTCTCTCCTATGTGGATCTTCTGGTCCGCGTCGCACATTTGCAGGGCCTGCGCGTCGGTGTTGACCGCGATGAACTCGACCCCCTGCAACCCCGAGTTGATCATGCGGTTGACGGCGTTCGTTCCACCCCCGCCGATGCCCACGACCTTGATGACCGCCAGATAGTTCGTCGCCGCGTCCAACATCCTTCGTCTACCCTCCATCACGCGCTTTCCGGTGGCTCTTCCGTCTAACCTCCCCGGAACCAGCCCTTGACCGCCGACACTATGCTACCAAAACTGGTTGTTCCTGCACCTTTACTCTTCGGTACAGGGTCACCGTTTCGAGCCGCGAAGT
>DATHAU010000488.1:0-3318 GCA_035296545.1 Microvirga sp. | reverse complement strand
GATCGCCTCGATGAAGGGCAGATTGCCGGCCGTGAGGCCGCCATCCACCGGCAGGGCCACCCCGGTGATCCCCGCCGCCAGGGGCGAGGCCAGGAAGACTGCCGCATCGGCCACTTCCACGGGCTCCACCATGCGGCCGATGGGGTAGAGGCGCGAGACCTTGTCCAGGATGCCGGGATCCTTCTCGATCCGATGGTCCCAGGCGTGGGTGCGCACGGAGCCGGGACAGATGGCGTTCGCCCTGATCCCGCGGCGTCCGCATTCGGTGGCGATGGCCCGGGCATAGGCGACGAGCCCCGCCTTGGTGGCCGCGTAAGCCGGGTTTCCGAAATGGGCGAGGGCGTTCACCGATGCGATGAACACGAACGCGCCCGAGCCGCGAGCCATCATGGGCTCGAGGAACGGCGCGGTGAAGTTGCGCGCGCCCGTGAGATTGACGCCGAGCTCGAAGTCCCAGGCCCTCTCGTCGACCTGATCGAGGGTTTCCGCGCGGGTGTAGCCTGCATTGCTGACCACGATGTCGGGCAGTCCCACCGCCTGAATACGCGCGCAGGCCGCCCGGCATTCCTGGGAGCTCTGCAGATCGAAAACTTCCTTGTGCGGCACGTCCAGGGATGCGAGGGCCTCACGGGAGACATCGCAGGCGATCACGCGCGCGCCGGCTGCCTGGAAGCGCTCGACCATGACGGTCCCGATGCCGCCGCCCGCGCCCGTAATCACGGCCAAGAGCCCTTGCAAGCTTTGCGTCAACGGCTCCCTCCAGATGCCCTTCGGTTCTCGCGTCCCCGATGCTTGGGCCAAAAATGAAATTTGGCAACATGAAAAGCTGGCAAATACCTGCAAAATCCCCTTGCGCAGGAAATTTTCTTTCACAACAATACCATGTTGCCAAGTCGCTTCCGTCGGGTCTGCGGCTCCAGCAGAGGGAACACGAAATTGAAAACACGTCGGACCAACACAGTCTTCAGCCTCAAAGGCCTCATGCTCGCCGGAATCGGCGCGATGGCTTTCGCCGCAGGCGCGAATGCCGGCACGGTCAGGGTCACCGTGGCTGAGTACTCGGCCAAGACCGGCCCGTATTTCGAGCAGGTCGCCAAGGACTTCCAGGCGGCCAATCCCGGCATTACGATCCAGTTCGAAGTCGTGCCGTGGGACAACCTGCTCCAGAAGCTGACCACCGACATCTCGGCCAACGCCAATGCGGACCTGTCGATCATCGGCACCCGCTGGCTGGTGGACTTCGTTCAGCAGGGCATCGCCGAGCCCCTCGACGGCTACATGAACGCCGAGGTGAAGGGCCGCTTCGTGGAAACCTTCCTCACGCCTTCCGTGATGAACGGCAAGACCTACGGCCTGCCCATCGCGGCCTCCGCCCGCGCCATGTACTACAACAAGGACCTGCTGGCGAAGGCCGGCATCGCCGAACCTCCCAAGACCTGGGCGGAACTGGAGGAAGGCGCCAAGAAGATCAGCGCCCTCGGCAACGGCGTCTACGGCTTCGGTCTCCAGGGCAAGGAAGTGGAGACCGACGTCTATTTCTATTACGGCATGTGGTCCCATGGCGGCGACATCGTCAAGAACGGCAAATCGGGCCTGGACTCGAAGGCCGCCATCGACACCGCCTCGCTCTACAAGCGCCTCATCGACCAGGGCGCCACGCAGCCCGGCGTGACCTCCAATGCGCGCGAAGACGTGCAGAACCTGTTCAAGCAGGGCAAGATCGGCATGATGATGACGGCGCCGTTCCTGGTCAATCAGATCAAGGCCGAAGCGCCGAACCTGAAATACGGCGTGGCGCCGATTCCGAAGGGTCCGGGCGGCGACCAGGGGACCTACGGCGTCACCGACTCGATCATCATGTTCCAGAACTCCAAGAACAAGGCCGAGGCCTATAAATTCCTCGACTTCCTGTTCCAGCCGCAGCAGCGCGTGAAGTTCACCGTGGGCGAGGGCTTCCTGCCCGTGACCAAGGCCGAGGTCGAGGACAAGTACTTCGTCGAGAACGCCGACCTCAAGGTGTTCACGAGCCTTCTTCCCACCGCGCGCTTTGCCCCCGTGATCGCAGGCTGGGAGGAGATCGCCGACGTGACCTCGTCGGCGCTGCAGCGGATCTATCTCGGCAACGGGCAGATCGAGCCGACCCTGAAAGAGGCTGCCGCCAAGGCCAACGCGATCCTGTCCAAGTAGGACGATCCTCGAGAGGGGCCGGGCCTTGCGGCCCCGGCCCCTCTTTCGACTTCGCTCAGCGGGCGGAACGCTCATGACATCCCAGCGGGCGATCGCGCCCTACGTCCTCATCCTGCCCAGCTTCGTTCTGGCCGCCCTGGTGGTCGTCTGGCCCGTCAACGAATTGGCCCAGATCGCCAGCCACAGCGTCAACCGGTTCGGGCAGTTGCGCGACTTCGTGGGCATGGCGAATTTCCGGGCCCTGCTCGACGATCCCAATTTCATCGCCTCCCTGTGGCGCACGGGCCTCTGGACCGTGGGCGTGGTGGGAGGCGCGATCATCTGCTCCATCCCGGTCGCCCTCGTTCTCAACGAGGACTTCTATGGGCGCGATCTCGCGCGCGTCATCGTCATGCTGCCCTGGGCCGTCTCCCTCACCATGACGGCGATCGTCTGGCGCTGGGCGCTGTCCGGCGAGAGCGGGATGCTGAACTCGGCCCTGCGAGGGTTCGGAATCGTCGACCGGAACATCCAATGGCTGGCGGAGGCAGGCACCGCCTTTCCGATGCAGATCCTCATCGGGATCCTGGTGACGATCCCCTTCACGGTCACCATCATCCTCGGCGGCCTCTCGTCCATTCCCGACGACCTCTACGAGGCGGCGGCCCTCGAAGGAGCAGGACGCTGGGAGCAGTTCCGGCACATCACCCTGCCGCTGATCGCGCCATTCCTGAACATCGCCATGGTGCTGAACACCATCTACGTGTTCAACTCCTTCCCCATCATCTGGGCGATGACCCAGGGCGGGCCCGCCAATTCCACCGACATCCTCGTCACCTACCTGTACAAGGTCGGCTTCAGGCTGGGCAAGCTGGGCGAGGCCTCGGCGGTATCGCTGGTCATGTTCGCGATCCTCCTGGTCTTCACCTTGATCTACGTGCGGCTCACCATGGTCAGGGAGGCGAGGGCATGAACCATGCCAAGCTTCGACGCTCGCTGGTGTGCTGGCTTGTGCTCTCGCCCATGGTCGTGGCGGCGCTCTTTCCCTTCGCCGTGATGCTGATCACGGCGCTCAAGCCCAGCACGGAGGTGCTGACGCCCACCTGGTGGCCCTCGCGCCTGACCTGGGAGAACTTCCAGACCATGTGGGCC
>DATHAU010000487.1:0-2006 GCA_035296545.1 Microvirga sp. | reverse complement strand
CGCCGCCTCTCGTCGGGCTCGTTCCCGGCTCCGTCGCTGCGCCTGCGCGCGGCGGGTCTCGCGGTCGCGGCCACGGGCCTTGCCGCCCTGGCCCTGTCCCTGCCAGATCTCGCCTGAGACCGGACGGCCCGCACATGACCGCTTCCCCGCAGGAGATCTGCCTGCATGTCTGCGTCACCTGCCGTCAGGCCGGTGGACCGGACGACAAGGCGCTCAGGCCCGGCGCGATCCTCCACCGGGCCCTCACGGAGGCGCTCGCCGGGGGCGATGCGCCGCCCGTGCGCGTGGAAGCGGTCGAGTGCCTCTCCGTGTGCAAGCGCCCCTGCACCATCGCGGTCTCGGGCCCCGGCCGCTGGACCTACATCTACGGCGATCTCGATCCCGACATCTCCGTGGAGACCATTCTGGACGGGCTGCGGCGCTACGCGGCCACGGCGGACGGCCTCGTGCCCTGGCGCGAGCGCCCCGAGGCCTTCCGCAAGGGCGTGGTCGCCCGCATTCCTCCCATATTGAGCGAAGGCTCCGTCCCAAAGGCTTGAAATCCAAAGGCTTAGAATTCATGAGCGATCTCGCCAAGATCCCCTGCACCATCGTGACCGGCTTCCTCGGCGCCGGGAAGACCACCCTGGTGCGCCACCTCCTGGAGAACGCAGGCGGGCGGCGCATCGCGGTTCTCGTCAACGAGTTCGGCGACCTGGGCTTCGACGGCTCCTTCATCGAGGGCTGCGGCATCGCGGGCTGCACCCGGGAGGACATCGTCGAACTGCCGAACGGCTGCATCTGCTGCACCGTGGCGGAGGATTTCGTCCCGGCCCTGAACACGCTTCTGAACCGCCCCAACCCGCCCGAGCACATCCTCATCGAAACCTCGGGCCTCGCCCTGCCCAAGCCCCTGGTGAGCGCCTTCAACTGGCCGGCGATCCGCTCCCGGGTGACGGTGGACGGGGTGGTCGCCGTGGTGGACGGCCCGGCGGTCGCCTCCGGGGCCTTCGCGGACGATCCGGACGCGCTCGCGACGCAACGCGCCGCCGATGCCTCCGTCGACCACGACAATCCGCTGGAGGAGGTGTTCGAGGACCAGCTCCTCTGCGCCGACCTGATCCTGCTCAACAAGACCGACCAGATGGAGGCGGAGGATCGCGCCGGGGTGCTGGCCGAGATCGAAGAGCATCTGCCCCGCGCCGTGAAGGTGATCGAGACCGCCCACGGCAGGGTCGATCCTGCGGTGCTGCTGGGGCTCGGAGCCGCGGCCGAAGCGGATCTCGCGGCCCGGCCCTCCCATCACGAGACCGGCGAGGACCACGACCACGACGATTTCGAAAGCATCGCCATCGCGGTGGGCTTGGTTGATACCCCGGAAGCCCTGGCGGCCCGGGTCGGGCGCGCCGCGGAAGCCGCGGGCGTCCTGCGCATCAAGGGCTTCGCCCCTGTCGAGGGCAGGCCCATGCGCCTCGTGGTCCAGGGGGTCGGGCGGCGCATCGCCCACCATTTCGACCGGCCCTGGAGGGCCGGCGAGGCGCGGGACGGTCGCATGGTGGTGATCGGCCTGAAGGGCTTCGACCGCAAGGCCGTCGAAGCCGCCCTGCGCGGCGGGTGACATGCACCTTCTCCCGGTCACACAGATCTCCCTGGACGAGAGCGAGGAGGCGGTCGACCTCCAGCAGCCCTCGGGGGACATCGTGGCCCTTTCCTTCGCGGACAGCGACCTGAGCGCCCTCGCGGCGGCCCATGCGCGCGGGGGCGGAGGCCTGACTTTGCGCCTCGCCTCCCTGCGACGGCTGCGCCATCCCCTCTCGGTCGATCTCTATGTGGACCGCACCGCCGCCGGGGCGCGGTTCGTGCTGGTGCGCTGCCTCGGCGGCCTCGACTACTGGCGCTACGGCCTGGAGCGCCTCTCCGCCGCCTGCCGCCCGGCGGGCGTGAGGCTCGCGGTGCTCCCCGGCGACGACCGCCCCGATCCGCGCCTTGCCGCCTACGCCACCGTGCCGGAGGCGCTCTGCCATGAG
>DATHAU010000486.1:0-14820 GCA_035296545.1 Microvirga sp. | reverse complement strand
ACTGAGCGTTCCCGTAGGCCGCATGGAGGCGGCGCACGGGCGCAACTGGAGCCGGCCCGATCCTGGCGCGGCCTGAAGCGCGCCGTTGGAGACGATCACCTCGCCGCGGCGCAGCACGGTCTCCGGCCAGCCGCGCAGGCGGCGGCCCGCAAACGGGTTGTAGCCTGCATTGTCATGCAGACCGTCATCCGTCAGCGTCGTCTCGTGATCGGGGTTCCAAACTGCGATGTCCGCGTCCGCGCCAACTGCGATGGCCCCCTTTCTCGGGTGAAGGCCGTAGATCTTCGCGGGCGCCGTGGCCGTCAGTTCGACGAACTTCTCGACACTTAAGCGCCCTTGGCTGACCATGGCGTCGAAGAGAAGTGGAAGACGGGTCTCGAGCCCGGGAAGTCCATTGGCAATCTGCTTGAAATCCGGATTGGAACCCGCCGACAGCTTGCCGCTGGCGTCGTACCGATAAGGTGCATGGTCCGAGGACACGACCTGGAGATCGCCGAGGTCGAGGGCCCGCCACAGAGCCTCCTGATCCGATGTCGAGCGGGGAGGGGGACTGCACATCCACTTGGCCCCTTCAAGCCCAGGCCGGTCCAGATCCTGTGCGGTAAGGAAGAGATATTGCGGGCAGGTTTCGGCGAAAACCTTGATGCCTTCCCCCCGCGCCCGCCGGACAGCAGCGGCGCCCTCGGCGGTGGAGACGTGGAAGAGCATGACGGGCTGATCGAGAAGCTGGGAAAAACGGATGAGACGCTCGAACGCCTCGATCTCGCAGACCCGCGGATGACTGACGCTATGAAATTTCGGCGCCGTGTAGCCACGGGAAACCAGCCTGTCGGCCATCCATTTGATCATGCCGTGGTTTTCAGCATGGGCGCAGACCAGGGCGCCGTATTTCCGAGCGACGATCATCACGTCGAGCACCTGCTCGTCGAGAAGGCGCACGCGGTCATAGGTCATGAAGATCTTGATCGAGCGGTGCCCCGCCTCGATCAGCCGGGGAAGATCAACCTCAAGCGTTTCGGGCGTGGGATCGGAGATCCACAGGTGGAACGCATAATCCGTCACCGCGCCGGCCGCAGCGCGACGGGAGTAGTCCTCAACGACGTCATGCAGGCTGTCGCCCCGGTGCTGGGCCGCAAATGAGATCACCGTGGTCGTGCCGCCGAAAGCGGCGGAGCGAGTGGCGGTTTCGAAGGTGTCGGCATTCATCAGCCCGCCGCCGGAGAGCTGCTCGATATGGCAGTGAGGATCGACGCCGCCAGGCAGAACAAGGTTGCCGGTCGCATCAAGTTCCCTGCGTCCTGCCGGAAGGTCTCGCCCCAGGGCGGCAATCCTGCCATCCTGCACCGCGACGTCCGCCAGGCAGACACCTTCGGTGGTTGCGACACTCCCGCTCCTGATCACCAAATCGTACTCGGCCAACGTGCCCCTCGGTCCTTATGGCTGCGATACAGTAAAACCCATATGAGGCTGCATTGTAGGCGGAGAGTTCGGACTTCATCAAGCAGAGGGATCAAACGGCCGAGCGAATGAAGATCCTTCACATCGCACCACGCGGCGAATCCCGTCCCGAAGGCCTCGTGCTGTGCAACGACTGGGCAAACCGTAGCTGCCGGCAGCCCTGCGCCCGGCAGGCAATCAGCTCACCGGGGCATCGATCGTGCATCTGACCCCTTCGGGAGGGAACTCCAGCCTCGCCTCGCCTCCCAGTTCCATGGCAAAGCTGCGTTCGATCAACCGGCTTCCAAATCCGCGGCGGGTCGGCGGGTCCACGATGGGCCCGCCTGCCTCCTCCCAGCAAAGCACAAGGCGCCGGTTGGCCGCAGCACCCGTTATCGTCCAGGTGATGCGCACCACGCCCGTCGCGTTCAACAGCGCCCCATACTTGACCGCATTCGTCGCCAGCTCCTGCAGAGCAAGAGCAATGGCCAGCGCCATCCGGGGGGAGAGACGGGCGTCCTCGCCCGCAACATGGAAGCGCCCGTCATCGGCGCGCCGGTATGGCTCCACCGCCTGCTCGACGACCTCGCGAAGGTTGGCTCCGTTCCAGTTCTCCCGCGTCAGCACATCATGGACCCGGGACAGGGCGAACAGCCGCCCCTCCAGGTCCTCGCGCACCTGCTCCATCGATGAGGCATTCCGCAGGGTCTGACCTGCCAGGGACTGGACGGTGGCGAGCGTGTTCTTCACCCGGTGGTTCAGCTCGTTGATGAGGAGCGACTGATGGGCCTCCCAGCGCTTTCGGTCCGTGATGTCCTGGTGGATGCCGACCACCCGCTGCGGGGCGCCGGACCTATCGCGATGCACGATCGCTTGCGAACTGACCCAGCGCTCCGTGCCGTCCTTCGCCTGAACCCGGAACTCCGCCCGATAGGCGGCCCTGCCCTGCAACGCCGCCTGAAAGGTGGCATTGAGCCGCTCCCGGTCGTCGGGATGGATCACGGCCTGCCATGCCTCGCGGTCGAGGAGCTCGTCGGTGGGAACCCCGAAGATCTCCGCTGACCGGGGCGACAGCAGGCGGCGGCCCGTGGCGATGTCCAGCTCCCAACTGCCGAGCCTGCCCGCTTGAAGCGCCAGCCGCAGCCTCTCCTCGCTTTCCCGCAGCCCCTCTTCGGTCCGCCGCCGCTCCCCCACCTCCCGCTGAGCGTCCTGAAGCAGGCGCGCATTGTCGAGGGCGATGGCCGCTTGGCCCGCGATGCCGACCAGCAGGCTTTCGTGTTCCGGCCTGAACATGCAGGGTTCGGGGTGACCGAAGAACAGGCCTCCGAGCACCTCGCCCGAGCGCGCGGTCACCGGCACCGCCAGATAGCTGCGAACCGGCAGATGTCCCTCGGGCATGCCCCTGTAGGGCTCGTTCGTTCCGTACCGCGGGTCCTGGGTGATGTCGTCGGACCGGACGATGCCCTCCCCGCTGAAGGTGGGATGGAACACGGCCGTCGGACGGGGCATGGGGAACCTGGAGAACTCCTCCCGCGGCACACCCGAGATGGCGTACAGCGTGAGCGTCTCGCCACCGATGTCGGTGACATTGTAGAAGAAGGCCCCGAAGTGGGCGGCCGTCAGCGTCACCCCCGCGTCGGTCACCTTCTGGACCAGCCTCTGGAGGTCGAGTTCGGATGCGATCGCCTCGCCTGTCCTGTTGAGGATCTCCAGCCGCTCCGTCTCGGCCCGAAGCTTGCCTTCGGCCCGGTCCCGGGCTTCCGTCCTCTGGCGCAGGTCAAGAGAGGCCGCGACAAGGGCGTCCCCGATGGCATTGACCTCCCGCAGCCGAGTGCGAGGCGGCTGCATGGGCTCCGTTCCGGACAGGGATGAGGCGGCCTGGGCCAGCGACCGCATGGAGCGCGCAATCTGGCGGCCGCACCACCCCGCGATGAGGGTCGAGAGCGCGAGGGTCATGCCGCCCAATCCGATGAGCCACCAGAGGGATTGCCTTAGGGGCGCCTCCACGGCGGCCACCGGCGCGCCGACCGCAACACGCCAGTTGGACAGGGCGGACCGGGCATAGGCGGAGAGAACAGGGATTCCCTCCACTGTGGTCCCGACCCAGGTTCCCTCGGATCCGGTTGCATTCTTCCGCAGATCGGCGGTCGCGGTCTGACCCACGAACTGGTCATGCTGCCGCGAGCGGGCGATGATCCTGCCGTTCCGGTCGACAAGAGCGCTGATCCACTGGTCCGGCAGCCCGCGGGAGCGAAGCACCTGACCAAGACGGGCGGTGTCGAGGGCCATGTTGACAAGAGCGATGGCCTCGCCGTTCCGAATGATAGGAACATTGATGCTGACGATGGGACGCTGGGCCGTTGCGCCGGTAAACAGATCGGAGATCACCGGCTTCTTTGTCTCCAATGCAAGCTTGTCGGCTTCCGGCAGCGATGAGGGAAGCGGCGCACCCCACGGCAGGCGCGTGTTGATGATCTGCTGTCCCGAAGGGTCCTTGAGGATGATCTCGACCCCGAGGAAGCGCTTGACCTCGGTGGCCTGGGCGTAAAGGGTCGGATAATCGCGTGCATCGATGCTGCGGTAGGTTGTGAGCACCTGCGCCGCACTCTGGAGCCCGGAGAGCTCACGGTCGACCTCGGTGGCCACCTGGCGAGCGATGTCGAGGGCGTCACCTTGCTGACGCGAGCGTTCCCCTTGGGCAAAGCGCTCGAGCAGCAGCGCCGCGAAAAGGATCACGGGCACCAGGAATGAGGCGACCAGGACAGCGAGGAACGTCTCGGTCGACAAGGCGCGGCGAGATGGGAGCAGATGCTTGGCCTGCACTTAGGGATCCTTCGAACGTGTGCTCCCTCGAGGAGTGGGCATGGAGTCCGCTCCCTTACACGCCATAAACCTCGAATACCAGTAAACCTGGCCAATCAACCCATGCTCGACAGCATTTGCCGGCAACTGGCGCTACAGGGCAACCCGAGGATCCGGCCCGCTCCCGCCGTCATCCGAACTGGGGCGGCGTGTTCTGCATGGAGGGACGCTGGCTCATGTTCTCCCACCATTGCCTCAGGCCGGGCGTGGGCTGGAGCAGCGCATCCCTGTCCGGGGTCATTGCGAGATAGGCGAAAACGGGCCCGAGAAAGCAGTCGGCCAGCGTAATCTCCTCCCCGGCGAGAAAAGGATGCGAGCCTTTCAGACGCTCGAACTCCGACAGGCACAGCCGCACCATGTCCAAGGACCCCTGCACGATCCCCTCGTCGCCCTGGCCGCCTTGCATGGGCACGACAAGGCGCTGCCAGACCAGCTTGCCGACGATCGCCCCATAGGCATAGGAGTCGATCACCGCAATGATCTGATCCATGCGGGCCGCCTGCTTCGAATCCTTCGGCTGAAGGGATGGCCCTGGGAAAGCCCGGTCGATGTAGCGGGCAATGGCCACCGACTCGTAGAGCGAGAAGCCATCATGATCGAAGCTTGGCACCTTGCCGAAGGGATGGCGGCTGATATGGCTGGCGGCTTGCCCCTCGCCCGTCATGATATTGACCGGCTGGAGTTCGTATCCGACACCCTTCTCCTCAAGCACGAGGCGAACCGTGCGGGCATAGGTGCTGAAGCTTGGGCCGTAGACGACTGGGGCTGGCATGCGATCCTCCTGTTCGATCGGATAGTGCAGTCTAGGCTCACGCGAAGATCAATGGCTAAAGAGAATGAGGTTGGCAGTCTATCTGGCAGCCGCCGCCGGATCTCGCGTGAGACCTACCGGGCTGCTACAATCTTGCGCTGGCCGAGCCTGCGCCGCTCATTGTAGTCGATGTGGATCACCCCGTTGTTGCGGAAGGCGTTGATCCCCGCCACCTCGGGTCTGGAGCGCAGATAGGCGGTGACCGCCCTCACATCGGCTTTGACCTTGAAGTCGACGGCCTTGCAGCCCGCGTGAAGCTTGTGCCGCACGCTGCCGCGGCTGTGGTTGTCCGTATGCAACTCGGTCGTGGACACCATCGCCACGGGGCCGAACCGAGCCTCAACGTCCTTCAGAACACCACGCAGATCGGCAGGCAGGCAATCCATGGGCATCGAGGGAGCGCCGTACGAGGCTGCCTGGACCACCGAAGCAGCCTTTGGCGCGGGCTCGGCAGGAGGCGGCGCCGGCTTACCGGAGACGGCTGCGCCCTGCACCTGCTCCGCCGACGGAAGCGGCGGCGGATCCACCCAGACACGGCGCGGGCTCGAGGGGCTGGCCGCAACGGAGTTCGCCTTGACAAGCTTGGACCCCTTGGCCTCGGGCTCGACCGGAGCCTGCGCCATCTGCCGTTCTGCATGCGCAGGCGCCACCCGGAGAAACAATTCGGCTGCTCCCAGCGCCGCTCCGACCAGGAGCAGCGCGCTGAGAAGGCGCGACGCGGCTTCTACCCTGTCCGGCCGCCGGCCTGTATAGAAGCGTCCCACCATCCGGTAAGCCGCGCCGGGAATGTGGAGGATCCGGTTCATCTCGTCGCCTCAATCACATTCATGCACGGTTTGGGAGAGCGTCCTGCCCTGGGGCGTCAGGTCCTCCTGCACTTCCAGGTAGCAGTTCTCCGCCAGGTCCATGGCTTCTCTCTGCTGTCGGCCTGCTGCGCCGACGGGGCCGACCGCCAGATCCAGCTGAGTCCGCGCTGTGAGCTTAGCGGCACCGGTGCTCGACGCAGCAGGAGCGGCGTGAGCGAGCACAAAAGAGGCGCCGACCGTAAGAACGGCCAAGCCTCGAAGGTAGGAAGCGGGAATGCGAAACATGACGGGCTCACGGAAGGGTCAGGCGCTGGGATGCCCGGACGGCCAGGCAGAAGATCGTTAGCGCGCAAACAAATATCGCGCAACTATACCAGCGGGCAATTTAGTAGTATGCAAAATACGTTGTTGGTACCAGGAGGCCGCCTTGACCCAGCCCGAAACCCTTGAGCCTGACGCCACAGAGGACACCCTGAAGCTCGACAGACAGCTCTGCTTCGCAGCCTATTCAGTCTCCCAGGCCTTCAACCGGGTGTACAAGCCCGGGCTCGACCGGATCGGTCTGACCTACCCCCAGTACCTCGTGCTTCTGGTGCTGTGGGAGCAGGACGATCAGACCGTCAATCAGATCGGCAAGCAGCTTCATCTCGACTCGGGCACATTGACCCCGATGCTGAAGCGGCTCGAGGCGTCTGGAATCCTGCGCCGTCAGCGAGACACCCGGGACGAACGCCAAGTCCGGATCAGCCTCACGGCCAAAGGTGTTGGGCTCAAGGAGCAGGCCGCCGAGGCGCGCCGGGGGGTGGCCTGCGCCACCGGGCTTCCCGCGCCCGAGATCCAGGCGCTCCGGGACGAGCTCATCCGCCTGCGCGACAGCCTGAACGGCATCGTCTCGTCAGTCTAGGCCGAGCAGACGGCAGAGGTCGGCTGCGCATGGTCGAAGGCGATGTCCCACCTCCACCCCCGGCAGGGACAACAGACATGACGGGGCGATTGTGCCGATCACCGCAGTTTCGGGTCCCGCGACCGGCGTCGTGTGTGACAGCTCCGGGTTCGTCCGATCTGTTGCAGGATTGGACGTCCATTCCCCCTAGCCGTGGCCGCGATTTTGATGGTCGTTGTCCACATCCTTGTTGGCTTGCCCTTGGCCCTGTGTCTTGGGAACGCCACCGCCGCCGTCGCCATGATGAGGATGGTGTCCGGCATCCTTGCCGCCACCCTTCGGAACGGCCTCGTCGCTCCGGTCGGGCATGTGGCCCTTCTGCTTCTCGCTGCGATTGTTGTGGTTTCGTGAGGTCATCGGGAACTCCTGTGATCCACACGAAACGCCGCAATCGGAAGCACAGTTCCGGCCAGGATCGCATGCGGACGAACAGTCGGGCAGGCGGTGGAAAGCCTTCGATGGGGGAGCAACCCCGGCCGGTGTGATTGCAGCAGCCGCACGAAGGGGGAAGCATGTTCCCCCTTCATGGGCCCCTCATCGGCAGCATGGGGCAAGCGGATCGCATTGCTGTCACAAGGCCGCCGCATCGGCCTCCTGCAGCAGGGCCGCCACCTCGTCGAGCGTCACCTTGAACCGCTCGACCATGTCGTGGACCTGCTCCTCCGTGATGATCAGGGGAGGGCAGAAAGCAATGGTGTCGCCGATGGCCCGGATGATCAATCCATGCTCATGGGCGCGAGAGAACACCTGCGCGCCGACCTTGCCCACAGGATTGAACTTCGCCTTCGTGGCCTTGTCCGCGACCAGCTCGACCGCTGCGATCAATCCGACGCCACGAACTTCGCCGACGAGGGGATGACCTGCCAGCGCGCGGAGCTCGGCCTGCATCACCTCGCCTACGCGCCGCGCGTTCTCGACAAGATTCTTCTCTTCGATGATGTCGAGGTTCTCCAGCGCCACCGCTGCGGGGACCGGATGGCCCGAAGCCGTGAAGCCATGGCCGAACGTGCCGATCCTCCCCGAGTTGTCGGCAATGCCTTCGTAGAGCTCATGGCTGATCATCACCGCCGCAAGGGGCTGATACGAGGAGGTAATCTGCTTCGAGAGCACCATGATGTCGGGGTCGATCCCGTAATAATCGCAGGCGAACATCGTCCCGAGGCGGCCGAAGCCGTTGATCACCTCGTCCGCAACGATCAGGACATCGTACCGCCGGCAGACCGCCTGGACCTTTTCCCAGTAGGTCGCCGGCGGCGGCAGAACACCGCCTGCTCCCATCAGCGGTTCGCCGATGAAGGCGGCAACGGTCTCGGGTCCCTCCTCGAGGATTGCCGCTTCGAGCTCCGACGCGAGACGGTCGGCAAAAGCCTCCTCGGTTTCGCCGGGTTCCGCATAGCGGTAATGATGCGGGCAGGTGACGTGTCGCACTGGCACGAACGGAAGATCGAAATCCCGGTGGTTGGTCGGCAGGCCCGTCAGGCTGCCCGACGCGATCGTGATGCCGTGATAGGCATTGATGCGGGAGATGAACTTCTTCTTCTGCCGCAGCCCTCGCGCATTGTTGTAGTACCACACCATCTTGATGACGCTGTCGTTCGCCTCGGAGCCGGAGTTCGTGAAAAAGGCGCGCCTGAGACGGGCGGGGGTCATCTTGACCAGTCGCTCGGCCAACTCCACCGAGGGTTCGTTCGTCTTGTGGGAGAAGGTGTGATAGTAGGGCAGCTTGGCCATCTGGCGGCTGGCTGCTTCGACGAGCCGCTTCTCCCCAAAGCCGACCGCCACGCTCCACAGGCCGGCCAGCGCCTCGATGTAGCGGTTTCCGAGATCGTCGTAGACGTAGATTCCCTCGCCCCGGTCGATCACGATCGGCCCGATCTCCTCGTGCTTTCGGGCGTTGGTGACGGGATGAAGCACGTACTCCACGTCGCGTGCGTAAATTGAGTTCGGGTGTCCACGCATAGCTCTTGCTGTCCTTCCGTGTGCTGAATCGTCGATGTTCAAACAAGTGTAATTTGATCCTGCCTTACCCTGTCCGAGCAGGCGGGGGATCGCCGCTTGCCACCGCCCGGGCGAAATCGGCGGCAGGGTCCGAGCCAGGCTGAATTCACGTTGCTCATGGAGCCGCCCGGAGTGCAATCCGCTCCTGACGCCACCGGAGCCCGGCCGCGAGCCCGCCAAGGCACAGGGTTCCGATGATGAGGAGCAAGGCGGCTGAAACCACTGTCGGGCTGATGTTCTCCCGAATGCTCGAGAACATCTGTCGCGCGAGGGTCCTCTGGTTGGGGCCGGCGACAAAAAGAGTGATCACAACTTCATCCAGGGAGGTTGCAAACGCAAACACCGCGCCGGAGATGATGCCGGGAAGCGCCAACGGAAAGGTCACCCGACGGAAGACCGTGACCGGCGCAGCCCCCAGGCTGCTTGCCGCCTTCTCTACGGCACGGTCGATCCCCTGGAGGGATCCGGACACGCTGACGACGACGAAAGGGATGCACAGGACCGAATGGGCGACGATGACGCCCAGATAGGTGCTCGCAAGACCAAGGGTCACGAAGAGCATCTGCATGCCTACGCCCAGCACGACGGCAGGCACGACCATGGGAAGGAGGAACACGGTTCTCAGGAGGCTTCCCAAGGGCAGGGCTTCCGACCGCATGCCCAACGCTGCCAGGGTTCCCAGCAGCGTGGAGAGCAGGGTTGCGCCCAGGCCGATGATCAGGCTGTTCACGATGGACAGGCGCCAAGCGTCCGCCGTTGCAAGCTCCGTGAACCAGCGGAGGGAATAGTTCTCGATCGGATAGGTCAGGAAGACGCTGGACGTGAAGGCCAGAGGCAGGATCGCCACGATCGGCATCAGAAGAAAAGCCACGACCGCAACGCCGAACAACGCTTGAACCGCCCTGAACATGACCTCAGGCTCCCAGCAACTGGGGCGACTTCGATAGGCGCCCGTAGATGAGGTAGAGGATCGTCGTCACCAGGAGCAGGATCAGGCCGAGCGCCCCGGCCAAGCCCCAATTGGCCGTTCCCGTCGCATAGAAGGCGATGACAGAGCTGATCATCTGGTCGTTGGCCCCACCGACGAGAGCTGGAGTGATATAGTAGCCGATGGCCACCATGAACACCAGGAGCGAGCCGGACAATAGGCCGGGAAGACTGAGCGGCAGCAAGACACGCCAAAAGGCCCGCAGGGGGCTTGCCCCCATGGATGCCGCAGCCTGCATCAGGTTGCGCGGAACCGACAGGAGGACGCTGTAGATCGGCAGGACCATGAAGGGCAAAAGAACATGCGTCATGGCGATCACCACGCCAAGCCGGTTGAAGATCAGCGGCAAGGGGCTGTCGATGAGTCCGAGAGCCTGCAATGCGTCGTTGATCAACCCCTCGTTCTGAAGGAGCACGAACCACGCCGTGGTTCGCACGAGCAACGATGTCCACAGCGGAACCAGCACCGCCAGCAGGAGCGCCGAGCGCTTCCAGCCGGTCAATGCCGCAGCCAGCATCGCATAGGGCAAACCGATCGCTGCGCACGCCGCCGTAACGACGGCCGCAATCAGGAACGTGCGGAACATGATCAGGCGATTGGCCGACGCCCCAGGGGCCTCGCTGACAATGTTCCCGTCCGGGTCCCGCCTCATGTCGACCGCCGCGAGAAGGTTGCGGTCGGTGTAGGGCGGAACCGCGTCTTTGAGCGCCTGCCAGAAGCGGGGATCTTTCCAGCGCGGATCGAGGTTTGCGAGATCGATGGTCCTGGCGGCAGCCCCGTCGCGGACGGCGTTCGTCGTGCGACCGAGCAGGGTGCGAAAGCCCGACACGGCGCTGTTGAGCCGCCGCACCGTCTCTCCCAGGGCTTGCTGGTCGCTCGATTGTCTGAGGTCCTCGATCAGAGCCTCCTGGACGTTTGCCGGCGGCAGATCGCGACCGTCCCAGGATACGATCGCCGCGGCGGTCCGCGGCAAGACACGGCTCACGGTGTCGTCGACCACGGCAGCCGTCACCATCGTCCACAGGGGCCACAGGAAGAAAACCGCCAGAAACGCGAGAAGCGGCATGATCAGCGCGAGTGCGCCCAATCGCTCGCGCAGGGTCGCCCTATTCATGGGACGAGCACAGTGCAGTCGCCGGGATCGAAAGTCACCACCACGGGAGCGCCGGCCGTCCAGTCGCCGGAGAGGCGCTCACACCGCGCCGTGAATGTAAATTCGCCCCGCGTCAGCTGAACCCGCATATGGTCGCCGTGATAGATGCAGTCGGCGATGGTCATGGTGAGCGCATTGTCCCCGGCCGGGTCGGCTCCAAGGCGCATGCGTTCCGGACGAAGGGAAAACCATGCCCTCTGCCCCTTGGCCAGTTGGGGAACGGCCCGCACCCGGGCAACGAGATCATCGCTCAGGGCAATCGTCGCCTGTCCGTCCTGGACGTTGACGACATCCGCTTCGATCAGATTGGTCTCGCCTATGAACTGCGCGACAAAGCGCGTTCGGGGCGTGTCGTAAACCACATACGGGCTATCGATCTGCTCGATCCTGCCCGCGTTGAACACAGCGATCCGGTCCGACATCGTCAGGGCTTCGGACTGATCATGGGTCACGAACACGATCGTGAGGCCAAGTCGCTTGTGAAGGTCCCGTATTTCCAGCTGCATATGCTCCCGCAACTGCTTGTCGAGGGCTCCAAGGGGCTCGTCCATCAGGATCACCCTGGGCTCGAACACAAGAGCCCTCGTCAGGGCGACGCGCTGCTGCTGCCCGCCCGACAGCTGCGAAGGCCGACGGTTCTTCAGCTGACCCAATTGAACCATGTCGAGAGCGCGCTCAACCCTTGTGGCGATCTCGGCCCGGGACAGCCTTTTCATTTCCAGGGGAAAGGCAACGTTCTCGGCCACCGTCATGTGGGGGAAGAGGGCATAGTTCTGGAATACGACCCCCATCTCGCGCCGGTGCGGCGGCAGCTGATCGATGCGCGTTCCATCCAGAGTGATGGCCCCGCGGGTAGGCCGCTCGAATCCGGCCAGCATCATCAAGATCGTCGTCTTGCCGGATCCCGAAGGGCCGAGGAGGCTGAGGAACTCGCCTCGTTTGATGGTGAGATCAAGGGACTCGATGACGCTATGCGAGCCGAAGCTCTTTGAGACGGCCTCGAACTGAATGAACGGTTGCATGGCTCTCTGCTCCATCCGGCTGCGTCGCGGCCTGAGATATCATAAGGTTGCGCATTTCCGCCGGATCGAGAGCCGGATGTGGTGGAAACGAACCTGAATGGGAAAGCGTGGGAAGATCCACGCTTTCCGCCTGTCAGGAGATCAGCGCCGCCCCTATTGGGCAAGCCAAGCGTTGAACCGCTTGTTGAGCTCCTCGATGTTGTCCACCCAGAATTCGGCATTGAGAGGAGCGGCGCCCGAGAGGTTTTCCGGCGCCGTGGGCAGCTCCTTCTGGGCGGCCGCAGGCACCTTTGCGGCAGCCTCGTTGTTGGGCAGGCCGTAGGCGATGTACTCGGGCAGCTTCACTTGATTCTCCGGGAGGCTGGCAAAGGCGATGAAGTCCATCGCCTGGTCTTTGTTCGGGCTGCCCTTGAGAATGACCCAGCTGTCGATGGCGTAGAGGCTGCCGGGCCAGACGACCTTGAAGTTCTTGCCTTCCGTCTTGTTGATGCCCGAAATGCGTCCATTGTAGGCAGCGGTCATCACGACTTCGCCGGACGCGAGCAACTGCAGGGGCTGCGCGCCGGATTCCCACCAGACGATATGCGGCTTCAGCTGGTCGAGCTTCTTGAACGCCCGATCAACACCCGCCGGCGTGGCCAGCACCTTGTACACATCGGCCGGCGGAACGCCATCCGCCATCAAAGCGAACTCGAGGGCATATTTCGGACCGCGCCGGAGGCCGCGCTTGCCCGGGATCTTGTTCACGTCCCAAAAATCCGCCCACGAGGCTGGCGCCTGCTTCAGGCGATTCGCATCATAGCTCAGCGCGGTGGTCCACACGATGGCGCCGACCCCGCAATCGTCCACGGCAGCGGGTAGGAACTTGTCTCTTCCGCCAACCTTGCTCCAGTCGATCTTTTCGTAGAATCCGTCGGCGCAGCCCAGGGCCAGCTCCTCGGCCTCGACCTGAATCACATCCCAGTTCGGCACCCCCGCCTTGACCTTGGCCGCAAGAACGCCGATGCCGCCGTCCCAGCTCTCTTCAAGAACCGGCTTGCCGCTCTTCTTGGAGAAGGGCTCGAAGTAGATCTTGCGTTGGGCGTCCTGGTAATTGCCGCCCCAGGAGACCACCGTGAGGTCACGGGCCTGAACGGCCTGCATGCTCCAACCTGCGAACAGGGCCGACAGACATCCGGCAACCGTCAACATCTTCGCGGAATTCATTCTCATCTCCCTCTGCTGGTTATTCCCTTCCAAGGAAGGCGACCATACCGCGCCGATTCAAAGCCTGCCAAGATCATCATGGCGAGAACAATCGGCAACACAGGAACGCGAGGCTCCACGTGAGGGCAATCATGCGGATCGGCAATTTCGGGATCGGCTAAGCCGAGCGGACCTGAATGCTACTGCCTTGCGGCTTGCCTGTCGGGCCGCCTCAATGCTGCCGGGCCTGGACCAGATAGGCGAATACCGTGGTCTCGCCGAGCGCCCTGCAGGCTTCCAGCCGGTGCAGCCCCTCCACAAGCACGAAGCGGCTGCCATCCTCCCGCACGAGAATGGGAGTGTCCTGGCCTCGCGCGAGAATGCTCTCCGCCAGGGTCTCGACTTTCTGCGGATCAAGCGTCTGGCGCCGTTTCACCGGCACATAAACATCCTCAATGGCCAAAACCTTCTTCTTCAACATGCTCGCACCTGCCGCCTCAATCCCCCATGCCGGCCGGATGAGGAACGGGAGAGGACAACCCTAGGCCGCCTGGCGGAGCGAGAGCACGGGCACGACCAGGTGTTCATAGGGCCCAACGCGCTCCGCAGCGCCGGTGAGCCTGCTCGTGAAGCGCAGTCGGGCCTCTCTGAACAGGCGGAGCTTTCTTGCCATCGGCTGCGATTGTGGCGTGCTGTCCGCAACGAGGGCCGCCGTTGCCGCATACAGATCATCGGCAGCGGCTTCGATGCCGGGATTGCGTTGGAACAGCCTCATGGCGTCCATCAGGTGACGCGCGAGTTCCCGCAGATCGGCAGTCCCGCCGCCCTGTTCCATGTGAGCCAGGACAAGAGCAATGGAGGCGAGTTTCTCGTCAACCGCGTCGGTCAGGCTTTTGAACATCATTCGCAAGGCTCCAGAGACAGGCGGATCAGCAAAAACATGGTTGGGGGAATATGGTTAACAGCATCCTAACACGGATGCCGCCCGGCCGGGCATCGAAACAGCAACGGGCGGCTGCACGGACCTACGTCCGCTCGGGTCGATAGCGATTGCATCCCAGCAAACGTGTCCAAGAAGAGGCAGGGACTAGCTCATGGCAGCATTGAGTACTGCCAAGATGCGGGCGCTGAAACCTGGATCGGGTCGGCTTGCGTCATTTTGCACGGGAAACGGTATGAGCTCCGTGAGCGTTACCTCATATCTGCCGCGCGTGCCGGATTGATGGAGACCTTTATGCTGGCGAGATGGAACCGGGTTTGGATGGCTTCCGTAATACTGGTCCCCTTGGCCAGTCCGGCAGCTTTGGCGCAGATCAAGGGCGCCTGGGTTGACCCCCCGCCCGATCAGTCTGCCCCCCAAGCTTTGGACCAACCTTTGGACGTGGAAGCGGGTCCTTTGGACCTGAAGGTGGATCCGTCGCCCAATGTCGTGGCAGGTCGTTCACCATCGGCACCCCTGTCAGTTCCAAGACTCGCGGAGCGTCCAGGGGATGAACCCGGACCATCTGGCAAGGCAGTCGAAGCGAAGCAGGAAAGTCGATCCACCGATTTTACCTCTCTCGAACCAACAATTCTTGGATCAACAGTGCGGAGCAGAATCATTCCGCCTCAAACG
>DATHAU010000485.1:0-4210 GCA_035296545.1 Microvirga sp. | reverse complement strand
CCGACCGCATTCTTGGCCGTTTCGCCCACCTGATGGCAGGCCCGGCACTGGGCGAAGACCTTCTCGCCCGCCGCGGCGTCCTGAGCCTGCGTAGGGCCGAGCCCGGCGAGGAGAAGGGCGGCTGAAGGAACCAGGAAACGCATCAAAAACTCCTTTGCGTGTGCGGTTGACCCGTCTTAGAGAGATTCGACGCAATTGGAAAATTCCCTCAAGAGCAGCTACCGTCGCGCAGGGCGGCCATGCTTTGCAGGCCGCCGGGATTCCTCAGGGAGAGGTGCCATGTCGATCGCATTTCCAGAGCCGGATCAGGCGGTCCTGGCGCGCCGGAAAGAAATCATCGAGGGGCTCGGGCGCCTCGTCGCCTCCGAGGCCCTCATCGTGTCGGAGGACGAGCGGCGGGCCTTCGAGACGGACGGCCTCACGGCCTATCGCCAGATGCCCCTCGCCGTGGTGCTGCCCTCCTCCACGGAGGAGGTCGCGGCGGTCATGCGGTTCTGCAATGACAACAGGGTCAAGATCGTGCCCCGCGGGGCGGGCACGTCCCTGTGCGGCGGGGCGATCCCCCAGGCGGACGCCATCGTGCTCGGCGTCGCCAAGATGAACCGGGTTCTTCACGTGGACTTCGAGGGCCGCACCGCCAGGGTTCAGTCCGGCATCACCAATCTCGGCATCAGCCAGGCGGTGGCCCATGAGGGCTTCTTCTACGCCCCGGACCCGTCGAGCCAGCTCGCCTGCACGATCGCCGGCAACATCGCCATGAATTCCGGCGGGGCCCATTGCCTGAAATACGGGGTGACCACCAACAACCTGCTCGGCGTCACCATGGTGCTCCTTGACGGCACGGTGGCGGAGATCGGCGGCGAGCATCTCGACAGCGCGGGCTATGACCTGCTGGGCCTCGTCTGCGGCTCGGAGGGGCAACTCGGGATCGTCACGGAAGCGGTGGTCAGGATCCTGCGCGCCGCCGAAGGGGCGCGGCCCGCGCTGTTCGGCTTCGAGAGGGTGGAGGATGCGGGCGCCTGCGTGGCGGCCATCATCGGCGCGGGCATCATTCCGGTGGCGCTGGAATACATGGACAAGCCCGCCATCCAGATCTGCGAGGCCTTCGCGCATGCGGGCTATCCCCTGGACGTGGAGGCCATGCTGATCGTGGAGGTGGAAGGGTCCGACCCGGAGATCGACGACATGCTCCGGCGCATCGTCGCCATCGCCGAGCCATTCAAACCTAAAACCATGAAGGTGTCACAATCGGAGGCCGAGAGCGCGGCGATCTGGAAGGGGCGCAAATCCGCCTTCGGGGCCACGGGCCGGGTGGCGGATTACATCTGCATGGACGGCACCATCCCCACCGGCCAGCTGCCCCATGTGCTCAAGCGCATCGACGAGATCGTGAAATCCTACGGGCTCGGGGTGGCCAACGTGTTCCATGCGGGCGACGGCAACCTGCATCCCCTGGTGATGTTCAACACCAACATCCCGGGCGAGATGGAGAAGGCCGAGAAGGCGGGCGAGGACATCCTCCGGCTCTGCGTCGAGGTCGGCGGCTGCCTCACCGGCGAGCACGGGGTCGGTATCGAGAAGCGCGATCTCATGACCGAGCAGTTCACCGCCGTCGACCTCATGCAGCAGATGCGCGTGCGCGGCGTGTTCGATCCCCTCTGGCTGCTCAATCCCGCCAAGGTGTTCCCCCTCGACGGGAGGCTCGCCGCGTGACGGCCCATACCCCGCGCGACGAGCAGGACGCGGCGACGATCATCTCGGAGGCGGCCGCCTCCGGGACCCTCCTGAACCTGTGCGGCGGGGGCACCAAGGCCGCCATGGGGCGTCCGAACCAGACCGACGCCTCGATCTCGTCCACGGCCCTGGCGGGCGTCACCCTCTACGAGCCGACCGAGCTGGTGATCTCCGCCCGCAGCGGCACCCCGGTGTCCGAGGTGGTGCGGACGCTCGCCGCAAGGGGCCAGGAGCTGCCCTTCGAGCCCATGGATTACCGTCCGATCCTGGGCACCCGGGCCGAGCCCACCATCGGCGCGGTGGCGGCCATGAACATCTCCGGCCCGCGCCGCATCATGGCCGGGGCCGCCCGCGACAGCCTGATCGGCGTGCGCTTCGTCAACGGGCGGGGCGAGATCGTCAAGTCTGGCGGACGGGTGATGAAGAACGTCACCGGCCTCGACCTCGTCAAGCTCATGGCGGGCTCCTGGGGAACGCTCGGCTTCCTCACGGAGGTCACCTTCAAGGTCCTGCCCCGGGCGGAGCGCAGGGCGACCCTGGTGATCCGGGGCCTCGACGACCGGCGCGCCGTGGAGGCCCTGTCCGGGGCCCTCGGCTCTCCCTTCGACGTGACCGGCGCGGCCCATGTTCCGGCCCGGGACCGGCGCGGCGCCACCACCCTGATCCGCCTCGAAGGCTTTTCGGTCTCGGTGGACTACCGCCTCGGCGAGCTTCGCCGCCTGCTCAAGCGCTTCGGCGGCTCGACCGACATCCTCGAAGGCAACGGGGCCGAGGCCCTGTGGCAGTCCCTGCGGGACGCGACGGTGCTCAACGACGGGGGCGAGCGGGCGATCTGGCGGGTCTCGACCGCGCCCACCAAGGGCCCGGACTTCACCGCCCGCATCGCGCAATCCCTCGAGGCGCAATGGTTCTACGATTGGGGCGGCGGCCTCCTCTGGATCTCCACCCCCGCCCGCGGGGATGCGGGCGCCGCCGCGCTGCGCCAGGCTACCCGGGAGCTGGGCGGTTATGCTATATTGGTGCGGGCTCCCGTCGAGGTTCGCTCAAGCATCGACGTGTTCGAGCCGCAGCCGGAGGCTGTGATGACCCTGACGCGCGGCATCAAGGCCTCCTTCGATCCCGCCGGGATCCTCAATCCGGGGCGGATGTATGCGGGAGCGTGATGGTCCCATATCTGACGCGCCGCGATATCATTGGGGGTCTGCTTGCGCTGGCCCTCGTCACAAGTGTTCTGGGAGCTTACTTGATCGTCAAGCGAGGCCCATCCTGCATGGATGTCGTCGCCGAGCATCAGGAGCGTGCCAGCCGGTTCCGGGGCGAACTTGCAAAGGCCTCCCTGGCCGGCTCCCAGGCCGAGTGCGCCGCCCATCGGGCCCACCTGGCGGAACTGGAAGCCCTCGATGCGCGTACGGCCGCCTGCGGCCTGCGCGACCAGAACCATCGTGGCACGTCTCCCGCATACGGCACCGACCTCGCCTTCCAGCGTCGCCTCGCCGCGAGCAAATGCCCTTCGCTGTAGGGCGAGCAGTGAAGGATTTCCCATGACGGAGGGTATGGCCCTCGTGGCCGGACCGGGTCGGTCGAAACGCCCCCGCACGGCGCTTTACGCCGGTCTTGCCCTCGCCATCGTGGCGCTCACGACGGCCATCCTCCTGAGCATGGGCCGCACCCCGCTCTGCACCTGCGGGACGGTGGAGCTCTGGCACGGGACAGTCAACGATTCGGGCAATTCGCAGCACCTGAGCGACTGGTACTCCCCCTCCCACGTCATCCACGGCTTCCTGTTCTATGGCGGAGCCTGGCTGATCGGCCGCCTTGTGGGAAGGCCCGTGCCCCTCGGGGTCGCCTTCCTCGTGGCCCTGGGGATCGAATGCGCCTGGGAGATCGCCGAGAACACCAATGCGGTGATCGAGCGCTACCGTGCGGCGACAATCTCCCTGGACTATTACGGGGACAGCGTGATCAACTCCCTGTCCGATATCGTGATGATGATCGGCGGGTTCTGGCTCGCCCGGGTCTGGCCGGTCTGGCTGACGGTTGCTGCGGCGCTGCTGATGGAAGCGTTCGTCGGCTACTGGATCCGCGACAATCTCGCCTTGAACGTCATCATGCTGATCCATCCTGTCGAGGCCATCAGAGCGTGGCAGTCGGCGACCTGAGTTGACGCCATGCAAACCAATTTCACGCCCGATCAGCTGAAGGATTCCGCCAACGCCAGTTCGGAGAAGATTCTCCGGACCTGCGTCCATTGCGGCTTCTGCACCGCCACCTGCCCGACCTACCTGCTCCTCGGGGACGAGCTCGACTCGCCCCGCGGGCGCATCTACCTCATCAAGGACATGCTGGAGAGCGGAAAGCCCGCCTCGCCGGAGGTGGTCAAGCACATCGACCGCTGCCTGTCCTGCCTGTCCTGCATGACCACCTGCCCGTCCGGCGTGCATTACATGCATCTGGTCGACCATGCCCGCTCCTACAT
>DATHAU010000484.1:0-3064 GCA_035296545.1 Microvirga sp. | reverse complement strand
ATCAGCAGTTCCATCGCGGGATACCGGACACCCTGCCTTTCATCCTGCACGGCTTCACGACCGAACTTCTGTTCACCTATGAGATGATGCCGGCCCCGGAGGAGACGATCTGGCGGAACATGCGGGACAAGACCCGCAACGTGATCCGGCGGCGCAGGAGAAGACGGAGCTCTCCGACGTCGAGCCCGACGCCTTCTGCACCCTCCATGAGGCCAATCTCCAGAACCGCGGCAAGCACTCCAACGACAGGTCCGGCCGGAGGCCCGCTTCCTCCCGGCGATCGCGCTGGAGCGGGGACGGAGGTGTCTGCTCGGAGCGAAGGACGAGAACGGATCGGTCAATTCGCCCCGGAAGCCGTTCGAGGCTCAGCCTCCCCCTGGGATCGGGCCTCGATGAGGCTCCTGGTCGTGAGGGCATCCCCGGTCGCTGCGAAGGCTGCCGTGTTGTCGAAGATGCACCAGGTTTCCGCGCCTTCCGCAGCATCCCGCAGGAGCCGGCGGGCGACGCCGGATAAAGCCTCCGGGCTATAGGGGGAGTAGTAGATCCGCGGCGATCCGTGCAGCCGGTAATAGGACAAGCCGCGCCAGCCTCCCGGCTCGCCCGCGCCCGGAACCCGGGCCGGATCGGCGGCCACCCGGGCAATGCGAAGATCGTCGAGGAGGCTCCTCACATCGGGCGTGAACCAGGTCGGGTGGCGCGGCTCGCAGACGATGCAGCCCCCGACGCGGCCCCGCAGCTCTCGAAGGAACCCCTCGGACACATCGTCCTTAAAATCGAGGCTCGGGGGCAACTGGACAAGGAGCGGGCCGAGCTTGGGTCCGAGCCCTCCCGCCTCCGACAGGAAGCGGTCCAGCAGGTCGCCCGCATCCTTGAGGCGACGCTCATGGGTGATGGCTTTGGGGATCTTGACCGCGAAACGAAAATCGTCGGGAACCGCAGCCGCCCAGCGCTCGTAGGTGGCCTTCCGATGGGGACGATAGAAGGACGAGTTGATCTCCACCGCGTTCAGGACGGCGCCATAGCGCTCCAGATGCGATCCCGCAGGCGGGAAGAGAGCCGCCTGTTCCTTCGGAATGCTCCACCCGGCGGTGCCGATCCTCATGACGATGCTGGTGCTGCCTCTCTCACAGCCTCGGCTGCTCTTCTAATAGTAGTAGCCGCCGAACATCTGGATCAGCGAGCCGCCCACCATGGAGAGCATGAACGAGAAGACGATGAGCATGAACATCACCAGCACGATGAAGCGCATCAGGCAGCCGCCGAACGCGGCTCCGGCCGGCGGAGCCTCCGGGATATAGGTCACGTCCCGGGGCCTTCGGGACGCGGCCCTGAGGATTTCCAGCAGTCTCGCCGTTCGCGCCTCGCGCACGGATGCGCCGTCGCCTCCTGCCTCGACGGTCGGACCGGGAGCGGGCGCCCGTTCACGCCGGCCCCAAGGGGCGCGGCTCGGCGCCGGGGGCGGCCTTACGGAGCCCGTGCGCGCCTGTTGGGGAGAGGGAGAAACGGTCGCCCGAGGCGGTGGGGGAGGAGGAGCCGCCGGACGCACGGGATCGCCGAACCGCGCGCCGCATTGCGTGCACGCGGGCGTATCCAGCCAGCGGCCGGGCTTGTGGTTGGTGCAGTAATAGCGGACCTGCGCCTCGTGGCACGCGTCGCACTCGCCGGGAGTGGACTTGTTGGTGCCGCAGTTGGGGCAACGCAGCGCGACGCCGGTCATGGATGAGCTTCCTCGACGGTTTCATGAGCTGGAGCGCGTCCGGGCTCAGGCTCGGGATAGACATCGCGAATGATGTCAGCAGGAATATGAAGCCGGTAGACCTGCGGAAGAGCCCCCTCGACGAACCGCGCGATCGTCGGAATGCGCTCATACGGCCCGAAGTTCTCCCGGCTCAGTCGGCGCGAGAGCGCCACGGTGGTCAGCACCGGGTGAGCGCGGTAGGCAGGATAGACCGCATACCGCTCCTCGATGTGATCGTGGCCGCGCACCATGTGGGTGACGGGCCGGCCGAGACGGGCGCTCAGCGCACAGAATTCCGCGAAGTCCTGGTGGCCGAACTGGCTTCCCCGGGTGAAGCGGTTAGGAAGCTTCTTGCGGGCTTTGGGGTGGGCGCGGGTCCATACGAAATCCGACAGGCAGATGGGATCGTTCCAATCCCTTGTCTCGGCCAAGCGGGGGTGCAGGTCCACCAGCGGAAAGCCCCCATGGGCGAGGAGCAGGCCGTCGGGGAAGAAGAGCGCGCGGGGCGCCTGCGCGAACAGGCGCACGGCGAGCTTGCCCGCGCGCTCGATCCATTCATGGGTGAGGTTGGCGTTGAGGAAGTCCGTGAAGTCGGACGGGGCGACGCTCGAGGCAAAGCGCACGCCGTCGTAGGACAAGGCCTCATCGTGGTTGCCGGCGATGACGCAGACGAGATCCGGCGCCTCGACGATCAGCTCGAAGACGCGAAGAAGGACTTCAAGGCCGAAGCCTTCATCGTCGAAGAAATCGCCCAGGAACACGATCCGCGGCATTGCCTGCCCGTTTTGCGACCGCGGGTCGCGGATCGCCGCCAGGGCCGCCTCCAGCGCCAGGAGATCCCCGTGCAGATCGCCGATGATCCATAAGGGGCTCCCGGTATCCAGCGCAGAGACCTGGATTGCCTTGTCGGCCCCGTCGGCGCGGTCCTTGTCGAACAGCAGGCCGGGCCCGCCGGCCTTGTCGAGCAACGTCTCCATCCGCTCCACGATGCCCCGCATATCGGCTCGAACGGCGGAAGGATTGACGGCCTTGCGGACAGCCGGCCAATCGAGGTCCTCAACGTCGATGACGGGGGGCGTCTCTGGGATCGGGGCGGGATGCTGACCCTCGTCCGGGGGCAGCGGGCCAGCCTCACCCGGAAGCCCGCTCGGAGGCGGGACCGGAGGAGGGGCCCCGGATGCTTCTTCGGCATCGCCTATGGGAGCTTCCGAGGATCCAGCAGTCGCATCGCTTGCGCCGGTTTGATCTATGGGCGTCTCCGAGCCGGCCGAACCGGCGTCCGCGTGCCCGGGCTCCTCGCATGGGCGGTCTGGCTCAGGCGCTTCA
>DATHAU010000483.1:0-4158 GCA_035296545.1 Microvirga sp. | reverse complement strand
CGCTCCTAAGGATGAGGGTGGAGTGAAGAGCCGGGCACAGTCCAAACGACAACCCCCAGGACAGGCCCGGGGATTTCTTCAAAGCGGGCGGATGACCGGTCAGCCCCTGGCGGGGCTGCTGCGGTTGAAGATTTTGCGCAGGTTGTCCCAGAGCTCGATCTTCACCCCGTTGCGCTTCATGATGAAGCCCTGCTGGGTGACGGAGAGCAGGTTGTTCCAGGCCCAGTAGATCACGAGGCCGGCCGGGAACGAGCCGAGCATGAAGGTGAAGATCACCGGCATCCAGGCGAAGACCTGCTTCTGCACCGGGTCCGGCGGCTCCGGGTTCATCTTCATCTGCAGCCACATGGTGATGCCCATGAGGATCGGCCACACGCCGAGCATCAGGAACGGCCCCAGCACCGGCACCGCGCCCGGGTTGTAGGGGATCAGGCCGAACAGGTTGAAGATGGAGGTCGGGTCCGGCGCCGCGAGATCGCGGATCCAGCCGAAGAACGGGGCATGGCGCATCTCGATGGTGACGAAGAGCACCTTGTAGAGCGCGAAGAAGACCGGGATCTGGATCAGGACCGGCCAGCAGCCGGCGACCGGATTGATCTTCTCCTTCTTGTACAGCTCCATCAGCGCCTGCTGCTGCTTCATCTTGTCGTCGGCGTAGCGCTCGCGGATGGAGGTCATCTCCGGCTGCACCGCCTTCATCTTGGCCATGGAGGCGTAGGATTTGTTGGCCAGCGGGAAGAACAGGATCTTCAGCACCACCGTCACGAGAAGGATTGCGATGCCGAAATTGCCGAAGAGCCGGTAGAAGAAGTCGAGCACCTTGAAGAGCGGCTTGGTGATGAAATAGAACCAGCCCCAGTCGATGAGGCGGTCGAAGTTCTTGAGGTTCAGGGTCTCGGCATACTGATCGACGACCGCGACCTCCTTGGCGCCGGCGAACAGGCGCTGGCTCACGTCGGTGCTGCCGCCGGGCTGGAGAACCTGCGCGTCGCCCAGCATGTTGGCCTGGTAGACCTGGCCGGTCGGCTCCTTCCGGGCCGTGAAGGAGCCCTGGTAGGCCTGCGCCTGATCCGGGATGACGGCCGCAGCCCAGTACTTGTCGGTGATGCCGACGAAGCCTCCGGTCAGGGAATTCCACACCTTGCCGGCCGTGTTCGGGCCGGACACCGGGTCTTCCTCGTCGAGGGTGGCGTAGGTGTATTCCTGCAGGCCCTGGTCGCCGAGATAGCCGATCAGGCCCTCATGCAGCACGTAATAGCCCAGGGTCGCGGGCTTGCCGTGGCGGGACACGACCCCGTAGGGGTGCAGGGTCACGGGGGCGGAGCCACGGTTCTCGACCGTGTTCTTGATGGTGAACATGAACTTGTCGTCCACCGCAATCGTGCGGCGGAAGACGAGGCCCTGGCCGTTGTCCCAGGTCAGGGTGACGGGATTGCCCGGGGAGAGCCTGTTCTTGTCCGCAGTCCATTCCGTGGTCTGGTTGGGCAGGGGGCCGGCCTGCGTGCCGACCCAGCCGAAATCGGCGTAATAGGGATTGGGGCTGCCGGCGGGCGAGAAGAGCACGATGTTCGAGCTGCGGGGATCCACCGTCTCCCGGTACTGCTTCAACGCCACGTCGTCGATGCGGCCGCCGCGCAGGTTGATGGAGCCCGCAAGGGCCGGGGTGTCGATGGCGACCCGCGGCGAGCGGGCAAGGGCGGCTTGGCGGGATTCCACCACCGGGGCGGCCGGCGTGCTCGGAACCGTTCCCGGCACCGTGGGGGAGGCGCCGCCCGCCTGGCTCGGGCTTGCGGGCAGGTTCGGCGCGTTGGGGTTGACCTGCGCGGATTGCTGCTGGGCGTCGCGCGGCCTGGGGGCCTGGGGCGGGGGGAAGAGAACCTGCCAGCCGATAAAGACCGCCAATGACAGAACGATGGCCAGGATCAGGTTCTTGTTGTCATCACGCATGGGAATGTCCGCGACGCTCGCCGGTGGTGGGAGGTGAGGAGGAGGGGGGGCGCTCTGCCGACGCGCTTTTCGGCTTGGTCACAACCCGTAGCGCGCGCCGGAGATCGTCGACGAGCATATGGTAGTCGGCGGTCAGGATGTCACGCCGTCCGATGATCACCACGTCCGCATTGACCCCTGCATAATCCTGGCCTGCCGATCGGGTTGCGGTCCGGAGCCTGCGCTTGATCCGGTTGCGCTCCGTCGCATGGCCGACCCGCCTGGTGACCGTGAGGCCGAAGCGGAGGCCCAGGGCCAGATCCTCGCGCAGGCGGCCCTGGACCGTCATCCTCTCGGTATGAAAGCGGCGGCCGGAGGCCGCCGCGACGAAGTCAGGTCTTTTCGTCAGGCGCCCGATGTCCAGCTCTGCGCGAGGCTCGCGCATCGGGCGATCCTTGAAGCTGCTTACGCCGACAGGCGCTTGCGGCCATGGGCGCGGCGAGCCGCGATGACCTTGCGGCCACCCTTGGTCGCCATGCGCGCACGGAAGCCGTGGCGGCGCTTGCGAACCAGCTTGCTCGGTTGATACGTCCTCTTCACGGCACATCTCCGGTCGAATGGGGCAGCGGTGCTCGAAGGCTCGCGCCCGTCTGGTAAGAAAGGGTTTCCCCTGAAACTGTCTCGAAAAAACGATCAGCGCCCAAGAAGAGCGCTGTCAGCTTGCGGGCTTATGACGGAACGGAGGGGCAAAGTCAACGCCGCTCCGGGTCCGATGCGGCAAAAGGAAACCCCTCTCCCGAGGGGCGGCGGACCGGTGGGCTTGACCGGCGCGGGCGCTACATAGGACACCGTCCCGAGGAGGAAGCGTGGCCATTCAACAGCAGAAGCCCGACCCTGAAAAGGCACGCAGTCTCTGGCGCTTCCTGCCCGTCGGCCTCGTTCTGATCGCGGTCGCGGCGATCTTCGCCACCGGCCTCCACCGCTCCTTGAGCTTCGAGACCTTCCTGCGCTACCAGGCCTGGATGCAGGAGCTCGTGGCCGGGCACCGCCTCCCGATGCTGGGCCTCTACCTCCTGATCTATGTGACGGCCGTGACCCTGTCCCTGCCGGCCTCCGCCTTTCTCACCACCATCGGCGGCTATCTCTTCGGCTGGGCCCTGGGGGGAGCGGCGGCCTCCGTGGCGGCGACGCTTGGGGCCGCCAGCATCTTCCTGATCGCCCGGACCTCCCTCGGGCAGCCGCTCCTGCGGCGGGCCGGGTCGCGCATCCAGAGCCTGGCCGACGGGTTTCAGAGGCAGGCCTTCTCCTACCTGCTCTTCCTGCGCCTCATGCCGGTCATGCCGTTCTGGCTGACCAACCTGGCCGCGGCCTTCTTCGGGATGCGCCTGAGAACCTTCGTTCTGGCAACCTATATCGGCATGCTGCCCGCCTGCTTCGCCTTTTCCTTCGCGGGCTCGGGCCTCGACGACGTCATCGCCCGCCAGGAGCGGCTGCGCGGCGAATGCGTGGCCGCCGGACGGGCGGATTGCACCGTGGATTTCAGCCCCAGGACCCTGCTGACCCGGGAGCTGATGATCGGCCTGGGAGTCCTCGGCGTTCTGGCCCTGGCCCCCATCGTGTTCAGGGCCTGGAAGGCAAGGCGCTAGGGGCTAGGGGAATGACAGTGAAGAACGCGGGCAGCAACGACGATGGACCCTTGAAGCCGGATCTCTGCGTCATCGGCGCCGGGTCGGCCGGCTTGTCGGTGGCGGCCATCGCCGCCTCCCTCGGAGCCCAGGTGGTTCTCGTGGAGAAGGGCCGGATGGGCGGAGAGTGCCTCAACGTGGGGTGCGTTCCCTCCAAGGCCCTCATCGCCGCGGCTCACCGGGCCCACGCCATGCGGGAGGCCGGGCGCTTCGGCGTCACGGGAGGGGAGCCGTCCGTGGACTTCGCCCGCGTGCGCCGCCATGTGCAGGAGACCGTCGCGGGCATCGCGCCCATGGATTCGGCGGAGCGCTACCGGGCCATGGGCGTCCGGGTGATCCGGGCCGAGGCGCGGTTTACCGGACCCGGAACCGTTCTCGCGGGAGGGCAGGCCATCCAGGCCCGCCACTTCGTGGTCGCGACCGGCTCCCGTCCCGCCGTCCCGCCGATCCCGGGCCTGGATGGGATCGCCTATCTCACCAACGACACCGTCTTCGACTTGGACGAGAAGCCCGATCACCTGGTGGTGATCGGCGGCGGGGCGGTCGG
>DATHAU010000482.1:0-2057 GCA_035296545.1 Microvirga sp. | reverse complement strand
TTCTTGTCCAGGTCCGTTTCGTAAACGTTCGGAGACATTGCGTTCTCTCCCATGGCCGCGGGCCAGTATAGGAGCCCCGGGGCTGGCTATCCTACCAGGAGGCACGGACGCAAGGGCTCAACCGGGCTTGACGGGCGCTTTCGTCCCGCAGGCCTTCGTCGCGCGGCGCGGCGCTCCATCGGGCGGCGATGCCCCTTCAGGGGCTTTGCGGGATGAGACGCCCGGGGCGGCTGCCCGTGGGGGAGCCGTCCAGCACGATGGCCTGTCCGTTGACCCACACGTGGCTGATGCCCGTGGGCATCAGGGTCGGCTCGTCGAAGGTCGCCCGGTCCGCCACGCCCTCCTCGAAGAGGACGAGGTCGGCGGCCATGCCGGGCCGGAGGAGCCCGCGGTCCAGGAGGGAGAAGCGCTGGGCGGCAATCGAGGTCATCCGCCGCACCGCATCCTCGATCGAGAACCAGTTCCTGTCCCGTCTCAAGGAGCCGACCACCCGCGGAAAGGCGCCGAAGGCGCGCGGATGCGGCTTGGTGCCGGGACGGGGGAGCCCGTCCGAGCCCACCATGTGCAGCCGGTGGCAGCAGGCGGCGTGCAGGTCGGCCTCGTCGAGCTGGAACAGGATGATGCCGGTCTGGCCCTCGTCCTCTTCGACGAGACGCAGGAGAAGGTCATAGGGCCCGGTGTTCTCGCGCCTTGCCGCCGCCCGCATGTTGAGCCCTTCGAGACCTTTCAGCCCCGGATCGTTGACGCCGGAAATCCGCACGTTGTCCCAGCCGATCAGGGAGAGCTTGCTCTGGCCGTGGAAGGCCGGGCCGCCGTTCTCGACCCAATCCCGGATGACCGGCCCGGTCTCGGGATCGCGCAGCCTTTGCCTCAGCTTGTCCAGGCCCCCTTCGAGGGCGGCCGGAGGAAGCAGTTGCAGGAGATAGGTGCTGCCGGCCGGATAGGGATACATGTCGAAGCTGATGTCGACGCCCTCGCGCCGCGCAGCCTCCAGGGCTTCCAGGGCGCGGGGAATCTGGCCCCAGTTGGGGCGTCCGGCCGATTGGAGATGGGACAGGAGCCCGGCGGCTCCCGAGAGACGGAGCACCTGGACGAACTCGTCGATGGCGGGCAGCAGATCCTGCTCGTAGCTGCGCACATGAGCGGTCATGAGCCGCCCGCGGGCCTTCACGACCCGGGCCAGCGCCACCAGCTCTTCAAGGCCCGCGAAGGCGCTCGGCGGATAGACGAGGCCCAGGGAGAGGCCGATGGCGCCCTGGGCGAGCTGGCGGTCGAGCAGGTCCGCCATGGCGGCGATCTCGTCCGCCCCTGCCGGGCGGCGCTCATATCCCATCACGGCAAGGCGCAGGGCTGCGTGGCCCACGAGGGAGACCACGTTGACGGCCACCCCCCGATGCAGGCGCTCGCGATAATCCGACAGGTCGTCGAAGATCTCATCCGGCGCGGTCTGCCCGAGCAGCCCCGAGAAGTGCCCCCGCAGATCCTCCCGCGAGCCACCGCGCGCCGGGTACAGGGAGAAGCTGCAATTGCCGACCACGACGGTAGTCACGCCCTGCAGGGCTTTCTCGGGCCTGTCGGGCTCCCGGATGCAGATGAGGTCGTCATGGCAATGGGCGTCGATGAAGCCCGGCGCGAGGTAGCGGTCCCCCGCGTCGATGACCGTCGTCTGCGCTCCGGCTCCAAGATCGGGGCCGACGGCGGCAATCCGGCCGCCTGCCGCATGAAGGTCGCCCCGGAACCAGGGAGCGCCTGTGCCGTCGATGATCCGCGCGTTCCGGATAAGCCAGTCCTGCATCATCATGTCCTCCGGCAGGGTGCGGGAGATCGCCGATCGGTTCAGCCGCGGGCCTTGCCCATGGGAAAGGGCATGTAGCCCACGAATCCGGTGATCTTCCAGCGGCCCTCGATGCGGGCGCAGAAATACAGGGTCTGCCAGTTGATCACCTCGACGCCGCCATCCTTCAGCGCGACCGTTCCGTCGAACTTCTTGTGGCAGACGGCAGTATCGCCGCGCAGGTCTATGTCGCGCATGTTGGTGGCGCGAAACAGGACGTCGC
>DATHAU010000481.1:0-8078 GCA_035296545.1 Microvirga sp. | reverse complement strand
GGCCGAGGGCGGCGAGATCGGCCGCGCCCAGGCGCTGCAGGCGCGCGCCGCAGGCGTTCAGCCTAGCGTTCACATGAACCCGGTGCTGCTCAAGCCCCAGAGCGAGACTGGCTCCCAGGTGGTGGTGCAGGGCCGCATGGCCGGCACCGCCCGGGCGCGGGAGTACCAGGCCTGGAAGCCTCGCCTTCTGGAGGCGGTTCTCGACAGCTTCGGGCGGCTCTCGGCGGAAGCGGATCTGGTTCTCGTGGAGGGCGCGGGCTCGGCCTCGGAGGTCAACCTCCGGGAGAACGACATCGCCAATATGGGCTTCGCCCGCGCGGCGGGGGTTCCGGTGGTGCTCGTGGGCGACATCGACCGGGGCGGGGTCATCGCCAGCCTCGTGGGCACGAAGGCGGTGCTCGATCCCGCCGACGCGGCGATGATCCGGGGCTTCGTGGTCAACCGCTTCCGGGGCGATCCGGCCCTGTTCGAGGACGGGATGCGCATCATAGCGGAGCGCACGGGCTGGCCGGCTCTCGGCCTTGTGCCGCATTTTCCCGATGCGGCGCGCCTGCCGGCGGAGGACGGCCTCGGGCTGAGGCGCGAGGGAGCGCGGCGTGGGGGCCCGGTGGTGATCGCGGTTCCGGTGACGCCGCGAATCGCGAACTTCGACGATCTCGACCCCTTGCGCGAGGAGCCCGGCGTCGAGGTAAGGCTCGTGGAGCCCGGCGAACCGCTGCCCGCCGAGGCCGCCCTTGTTCTTCTGCCGGGCTCCAAGACCACCATCGACGACCTGCTGTTCATCCGGGAGCAGGGCTGGGACATCGACCTCAAGGCCCATGTTCGCAGGGGCGGGCGGGTGCTCGGCCTGTGCGGCGGCTACCAGATGCTGGGGCGGCGCATCGAGGACCCCCACGGGATCGAAGGCGAGGCCGGGCGGTCCGCGGAGGGTTTGGGCCTCCTCGACGTGGCGACCACGCTCACGTCCGAGAAGCGCCTGGAGGCGGTGACGGGGGTTACCCTTCCCGATGGAGCGCCCCTATCCGGCTACGAGATGCATATCGGCGAGACGTCCGGGCCGGGTGCGGAACGGGCCTTCGCGCGCCTCCATGACGGGCGCAGGGACGGCGCGGTGTCGGCGGACGGGCGGGTGGCGGGCACCTATGTGCATGGCCTTTTCGCCGACGACCGCCAGCGGGCGCGATGGCTGGCGCTGCTCGGCGCCACCGCAAGCGATCTCGCCTACGAAGCCCTGGTGGACGACATCCTCGACCGCTTCGCGAGCCATCTCGAAGCGCATCTCGACATCGAACGGCTCTTCGCCCTCAGCGCGCGATGAGCCAGGCCGAGAGGGCGAGCGCCGCAGCCGACGCCAGCAGCAGCAGGCAGGCGGTGCGGTAGAGGGCGAGCGCCCGGTCGATATCCGCCGCATCCGCCTCGGCGCGGCCATCGCCCATCCACCGGTCCTCGACGCGCACATCCCCGTAGGTGCGGGGTCCGGCGAGCCGGAGGCCGAGCGCTCCCGCCATGGCGGCCTCGGGCCAGCCCGCATTGGGTGAGCGGTGATGGGAGGCGTCGCGGCGCAGGGCTCTCAAGGCGCCGCCGGGGGAAGCGTCCCGGTTGAGGGCCGCGGCCGCCACGATGAGCAGGGCCGAGAGGCGCGAGGCGGGCAGGTTCACCACATCGTCGAAGCGCGCCGAGGCCCAGCCGAAGGCCTCGTGCCGGGGCGTGCGGTGGCCGATCATGCTGTCGGCGGTGTTGGCCGCCTTGTAGAGCGCAGCGCCGGGCAGCCCGCCGAGGCCGAGCCAGAAGGCCGGGGCCACGATCCCGTCGGAGAAGTTCTCGGCCAGGCTCTCGATGGCGGCGCGGGACACGCCCGCCTCGTCCAGGCTCTCGGGATTGCGCCCCACGATCATCGACACGGCCTCGCGCCCGCCCCTGATCCCGCGCTCGCGCAGGCCTGCCGACACCGCCGCTACGTGCTCGTGCAGGCTGCGCTGGGCGAGCAGGGTGCTGGAAAGAAGCGCCAGGACGATGACGCCGGGGATGCCGAGGGTCAGGAGAAAGGCCTGCACGGCCAGGGTCGGGAGGCCGGTGGTCAGAAGGAGCAGCAGAAGCGCCAGGGCGCCCGCCAGGCGTCGCTGCCCGTCAGGCCAGGCCTCCCGGTTCAGGCTCCGGTCCAGCCGGGCGATCAATCGGCCGATCCAGGTGACGGGATGGCCGATCCATGTGTAAAGCCGTGCCGGATAGCCGAAGACCGCCTCGACCGTGAGGGCGAGGATCAGGATCAGCAGGGTGTCGGGCCAGGGCATGGGTGGAATCGATGGGTGAGACGCAGGTGTGGCACGGGGGCGATCTGGACGAGGCGCAAAAAATGTTTCCGGGCGCGCCCGGGCCGTGGATCGACCTGTCGACGGGGATCAACCCCATAGCCTATCCCATGCCTGCCCTGCCATCCCGTTCCTTCGAGCGGCTGCCGTCCCCCTCCGCTCACCGGGATCTGGAGAGGGCCGCCGCCGGGGCCTATGGAGCCCCCCATGAGGAGAATGTGGCGGCGGCTCCCGGCACCCAGGTTCTCATCAGCCTCCTGCCGCATCTGCGGCCGCCCTCGCGGGTGGCGGTGCTGGGACCGACCTATGCGGAGCACCTGCGGGCCTGGCGGCAGGCGGGGCATACGGCCTTCGAGATCGGCTCCCTCGACCAAGCGGACGACGCGGACGTCGTGGTGGTGGTGAACCCCAACAACCCCGATGGACGGCTTCTCGACCGTCGAACCCTGCTGGACCTTGCCGAACGCCTTCGCGGGCGCGGGGGCTGGCTCGTGGCGGACGAGGCCTTTGCCGATTTCGACGGCGACGAGACGCTGGTTCCGCACCTGCCGGAGAACGCGGTCGTCCTGCGCTCCTTCGGCAAGACCTATGGGCTTGCGGGGCTGCGGCTCGGGTTCGCCATTGCGCCGCCGCGCCTTGCCGCGCCCCTGCGGGAGGCCCTGGGCCCCTGGGCCGTGTCGGGTCCCGCCATCGAGGCGGGGCGGCTGGCGCTGCGGGACCGGGAATGGCTGGCTGCGGCCAAAGGGGCGCGGGCCGCCGATGCACGCCGCCTCGATGCGCTGCTGGCGTTGCTGGCCGATGCTCCCCCGCGCGGCACGATTCTCTATCGCCTCATGGAAAGCCGCCGCGCCCCGGACCTGTTCGCTCACCTGGGCGGGAGCGGGATCTGGGTGCGCCGCTTCGCCCATGACCCGAGGCTCCTGCGGTTCGGACTGCCCGGCTCCGAGGAGGCCTGGTCGCGCCTCAAGGCGGCGCTCGGCTCCTTTGCCTGATCAGGCCGAGAGGAAGCCCGCCAGGGCCCTGGGGTCCACGTTGCCGCCGCTGATGATGATGCCGACCCGCTTGCCCGCGACGGGAACGACCCCGTTCAGGGCGGCGGCGGAGGAGAGGCAGCCGGTCGGCTCCACCACCATCTTCATGCGCTCCACGAAGAATCGCATGGACTCGACGAGCATGGCGTCCGACACGGTGACGATGTCCTCCACCCCCTCGCGGATGATCGCGAAGGTCGTCCGGCCGAGGGAGGGCGTCTGCGCCCCGTCCGCGATGGTGCTCGGCACCGGGATCCGCACAATGGCCCCGGAGCGGAAGGATTGCTGGCCGTCGTTGCCCGCCTCCGGCTCGACGCCGTAGACGCGGCAGCCGGGCGAGAGCGCCCCTGCGGCCAGGGCGGAGCCTGCCAGCAGCCCGCCGCCGCCAAGGCACACGAAGAGCATGTCGAGGGGGCCGACCTCCTCGAACAGCTCCTTCGCCGCCGTGCCCTGTCCGGCGATCACGTCCTCATGGTCGTAAGGGGGAATCAGGGTCAGGCCGCGCTCGGCGGAGAGCCGCCGCCCGATGGCCTCGCGGTCCTCCGTGTAGCGGTCGAAGAACACCACCTCGCCGCCGTAGCCCCGGGTGGCCGCCACCTTCATGGCGGGCGCGTCCCCCGGCATGAGGATCACCGTGGGCACGTTCTGAAGACTGCCCGCATAGGCGATGGCCTGGGCGTGGTTGCCGGACGAGAACGCCACCACGCCGCGCCGCTTGGCCTCTTCGGACAGGCGGGCGATGGCGTTGTAGGCGCCGCGGAACTTGAAGGCTCCAGCCCGCTGGAGGTTCTCGGCCTTGAAGAACAGGGTGGCGCCGGTGAGCGAATCGGCCGTGCGGGAGGTGAGCACGGGGGTGCGGTGGGCGATCCCCTCGATGCGCCCGGCCGCCGCGACCACGTCGTCATAGGTGGGCAGGGCGGGGGATGTCAGGCCGGGTTGTGCTTGCGCGCTCATGCTCGTTCACCGGGTTTGCGGCCAGGGCCGCCTCGACCGTTCCCATAGCATGGGGAAGCGGCATGCGTCGCCTGGAGCCTGCGGGGCGCGCAAAAGAAAAGGCCCGACCGTTCGTCGGGCCTTGGCACCCATTCCCGTCCGGGGGGAGAGGGGGAGGGATGCACCTACTCGTAGGTTCTCGCTGTTCCGGCAGGAGAACGCCGCCGGGGCGGCGGCGTTCCGGCCGCGACGCATGTGACTTTAGTCGGATCACACGGTGGGAGGAGACCCGAGCCCGTCCCGCAGCACCATGTCCTTGTCGACCCGGCTCGCCTTGTCCTCGCGCAATTCGCGCTTGGCCCGGCGGAGCTGCTTCTCGGCCTTGGCCAGGGCGGCGTTGAAGGCGAGGTAGCAATCCTTGTTCTGAGCCTCGGCGCTCATCATCTTGAGCGCCCCCATCTGAATGTTGACCGTGCAGCGGTAGTTCAGCCCCTCCCGGGTCACGTGCACGGAGGCGGTGCTCAGGTGCCCGAAATACTTGCCCGCGGCCCGCATGATGCTCTGCTTGGCGTGGTCGCGGAAGGTGTCGCCGAGGTCGACATTCGAGCTCTGGACGGTGATGGCTCGATCCATGGCTTCTGTGTCCATTCCATTCTCCTCATGTGATGGCACAGGAGGGCAACGGACCGGGCAAGGGTTGGTTTCAGCGGCGCCGTACCGGATCGCAACATTCGGCTGCCCAGGTTAGAAATTCAAATTCTTCAATTAATTCTATGGCTCCGCTGAAACCCTTCACGTACCCGTGAGTTGCTGCTTAACATTTGTTAATAAAGTTTTGCGGAGCAGCCCCGTGCAATTCGATCACCAATTCGTCCGATGTCGCGAGAGCCTGAACAGCCTGAATTTCAGCCAGACCCAGGTCAATTACATCCTCGGCCATTCGCTCGCCAGCCTCTATCAGGACATGCTGAAGCAGCCGATGCCCGACCAGCTCCGCGGTCTTCTCCATCAGCTCGAGCGCAAGCTTTCGGACAATCCGGAGCAGGACGAGCCGCGCGCTTCCGAACCATCCGACATCCCGGCCTGATCCGACATCCCGACGTCTTGGACCGACTTGCAGCGCCCCCGGCTGCGCGGTTTCCGGTAAAGCCCCTTGCGCCCGCCCGCTCCCTGGAAGGGCGGCATTCCTGTCCCGTGCGACCGAGGAGACGAAAGCTTTAGGAAGATAGGCTTAAGCTGGCCGTGCCATTTCGCCGTACTGCGATCCTGGCCAAAACAGACTAGACAAGAGTCCATATAAAATAAAACGCCATCGTCGCGCTATGGGGGCGCCTGCCGTGTCGAACGTTCTCGAGAAAGCAAGAAAGCTCTTGTTCCGGAAAAGCGTGGCCCTTGCGGCCGCCCTCCTGATGTCCCTCCTGGCGATTGCCGCCGTGGCGCTGCCGCGCTTCACGGCGCAGCCCGTCCCCGAGATAAGCTATTCCGAGTTCTCCCGCGAACTCGCCGAGAGGAAGATCAGCAGGGTCCTGGTCCAGGACGGCGGCTTCTTCGTCTCCTTGAGCGACAGGACGGTGTTCGTCCGCCTTCCCAACAGCCTCATCGGCGCCGACACGATCAACCGGGTGACGGCGTCCGGGGCGGAGGTGGACTTCAAGAAGCCCGGCATCGATGCCTCCCATGTGGCGAGCATTGTCGTTCCCGTGGTGATGGTGGCGGCGGTGCTGCTTCTCCTAGCCGTCCAGACCGACTTCAAGCCCACCGCCCGCTGGCCGCGGGCGATCAGGCGCATCCCGGACCGCTTCGCCGACGTGGCCGGCCAGAACGAGGCCAAGGCGGAGCTGCAGGAGGTGATCGCGTTCCTCAAGAACGCCCCGGCCTTCGAGAGGGTGGGCGCCCGCATTCCCCGCGGGCTCCTGATGGTCGGGCCCCCCGGAACCGGCAAGACCCTCATCGCCAAGGCGCTCGCCGGGGAGGCGGGCGTATCCTTCCTGGCCGTGTCCGGCAGCGATTTCTCGGCCCCCCTCATCGGCATCGCCAAGAGCCGGGTCTCCAAGCTGTTCCAGCAGGCCCGCAAGCGCGCGCCCTGCCTGATCTTCATCGACGAGATCGACGCCATCGGCCGCAAGCGCGGCGGCGGCGGATCGGCCGCAGACCGGGAGTTCGAGGGAACCCTCAACCAGCTCCTCGTGGAGATGGACGGCTTCAACACCACCTCGGGCGTGATCGTGATCGGCGCCACCAACCGGGTCGACGTGCTCGATCCGGCCCTCCTGCGCCCGGGCCGGTTCGACCGGCAGATCCATGTGGGGCTTCCCGACATCCGCGGCCGCGAGGCGATCCTGCACGTTCACGCCCGCAACGTGCGCCTCGCCGACGGCGTCGACCTGAGCGTCATCGCCAAGGGAACGCCGGGCTTTTCGGGAGCGGATCTCAGCAACCTGATCAACGAGGCGGCGATCTTCGCGGCCCGGGAGGGCGCGGACGCCATCACCCGAGAGCATCTGGAGGCCGCCCGCAACAAGATCATGATGGGCCTCGAGCGGCGCTCCCTCGTGCTGACGGGCGAGGAGCGCCGCCTCGTGGCGGTGCACGAGGCGGGGCACGCCCTGTGCGCCTGCCTGATCGCGGGCTCCGACAAGGTGCACAGCGCCACCATCGTTCCCCACGGCCAGGCCCTCGGCCTCGTCATGCGCCTGCCCGAGCACGACCGCTTCTGCATTCCCGTCGAGAAGCTCGAGGCGGATCTGATCGTCGCCATGGGCGGACGCGCCGCCGAAGAGGTGGTGTTCGGATCGAGGAAGGTGACCACCGGCGCCGCGAGCGACATCGCCCATGCCACCGACATCGCCACCCGGATGGTCACCGAATGGGGCATGAGCCCCGCCATCGGCATGGTCCGGGTCGCCCGCTCCGGCGACGGCCTGCCCCGGGAGGCGGAGCAGGAGATCCGCCGGATCGTCGAGAGGATGTACGAGGCCGCAAGGGCCTGCATCGAGGAGAACCGGGAAGGGCTCGACGCCCTCACGGAGGCCCTGCTGGAGCGGGAAACCCTCGACGGCGAAGAGGTTCGCCGGATCGTGCCGGTCCGGCAGGAGAGGCTGGCGGCCTGAGGGGCGAACGGACTCCCACCCGAGAGAGGGAGACCGTTCGCGCCTCCCGCACCTGCTGGATTCCCCTTCGAGACCCGACTTCGTTCACCCCTTACGATGAGGGCGGTTGAGGACGCAGATTCCCGCGGCCGAGCCCTTGCGGATGGCCGGGCAATCCCCATATTGGTCTTATCCCAGCGGACATAGCGAGGACTTCGGAGCGGCAGGCGTCACTGCCCTGCTTCGTCGGGATCGGGTTAGGACGGATGTACTCCGACCCGGTCTGTTCCGCGCTCGCCTGACGATGCGAGCGCCCGTCTGGTAACCGATTAGCCCAGGCCCGTAGCAGGCGCGGCAGGAGATGCGAAGGCATCCCGCCCGTTCGCCCCGGAGCCTGGGCTTTTTCTTTTCCGCGGCCGGCCGAGCGGCCCCCGCGGGCTTCAATCCTTGTACGGATCGAACTCGCCGGGCCCGGCCATGGCGACCGCGAAGGGGCGCAGCCTGTGCTCCACCTGGATCGTGTTCCGGTGGAAGGCGAGCACGTCCGCCAGGCGCCGGTACACCATGGGGCTCTCGTCCACGTCGCCGCCGCGCAGGAGGACGCCCTTCTGGCGCAGCCATTGGTCCATCTGATCGCGCGTGAAGCGGGGAGGGCGGGTCCATTCCCCCGCCTTGTTCTTCTTGCCCTTGGCGTCCATGCGCCCGAACAGGCGGCC
>DATHAU010000480.1:0-15496 GCA_035296545.1 Microvirga sp. | reverse complement strand
GAGGTTCAGCAGTGTTGAGTTTCGATGCCGTTGAAGATGTCTGTGAGAGCAGACAAACAACCCTTGTGATCCACCCAGCGATTCGCCGAGCTATCAAAGGATACGAGGAAAGCTTTTACATTGGGTTGCGCTGCTTTTTGTCAGGAGAGTCCGACGGGCTCTACTTCCTCCCTCTCCAGAGCGGAGGTTACGTGCGTCTCCTATTCTCAAAAAGAGCTTCGCCCGGAGGGCACAATCTCCTCAGGGTCGACCCGCTGACCAAGGAAGGACTGGCACGGATCAAAGCGTCATTGAGCTAGCACGTCCAGCGCTACAGCATTGCTTAGCCTCTAGTAAGCGCTATGGCGCTGAGCTTCGGCACCTGTACAACCGCCTCCAACTCAGACTGCGCCAGCGCTGTACAATGCGGCGCATGCTCCAAATGATCGGGGATGTTAAAGGTTTCATGGCTCCACAGCGCCCTCATCGATAACCTGACGCCTGCAATTCAAACAGCTCAGCGTAGCGCCCGCCTGATGTAACAAGCTCTTCGTGGGAACCAGACTCCACAACGTGCCCATCTTCGAGAACGAGAATTCGGTCCGCCATTCGCACCGTCGAGAACCGGTGCGAGATCAGAATTGCGGTCTTTCCCAGGCTAAGATCCCGGAAACGCTGGAAGACCTCGTATTCCGAGCGGGCGTCGAGAGCGGCTGTCGGTTCGTCGAGGATGAGCACATCGGCATCGCGCATGTAAGCTCGCGCGATTGCTATCTTCTGCCACTCGCCCCCGGAGAGGTCCGCCCCCTCATGGAACCGTTTGCCGAGCGGCTGGTCATAGCCCTGAGGTAGGCGTTGGATGATACGATCCGCGAGACTACGCTCCGCCGCCTGGTGGATACGGCTTCGATCGTCAGCGGCTTCAATTTGGCCTGCCCCGATGTTCTCTCCTGCCGTGAAGTGAAACCGCACAAAATCCTGAAAGATCACGCCGAGGTGACGCCGCAAGTCTGTTAGGTCGTATTCGCGCAGATCATATCCATCGAGTAGAATGCGCCCTTCAGTCGGATCGTAGAGCCGAGCAAGGAGCTTCACGATTGTGGTTTTGCCGGCTCCGTTCTCTCCGACCAAAGCCACAACCTCCCCGACTCTTAGCGTCAAGCTCAGGTAGCGGACCGCCCAGCGGCTCGAATCCGGGTACCGGAAACCTACATTCTCGAACACAATTCCTGATCGCAATGGCTGCGGGAACGGCCGCGGATCTGGCGGTGAAGCGATGCTGGGGCGGACAGCAAAGAATGAGAACAGGTCCTCCAGGTACAGTGCCTGCCCTGCGATTTGTGAAAACCCCAGTAGCAATCCTTCAAGGAGGCCGCGCAGTCGCAGGAACGAGCCGGACAGAAACGTCAGGTCGCCGATGCTGAAACCGCCCTGAACGGTTCGCCACACGATCAAAGCATAGGCGAGGTAATAAGCGCATGAGGCAAGGGTCGCGAAAAGCGTTCCCCAGGCGGCCCGGCGGATCGCGAGCCGCCGATTATCCGCATACGTTCGATCAGCAAAAATCTTGAAGCGATCAACCAGGAACGCGTTGAGGCCGAAGAGCTTGACCTCCTTCGCGGTTTCGACGCTCGAGCCGAGATAGCGGATGTAGTCGAGCTGACGCCTTTCCGGAGTGCGGAAATAGTTGAGCCGGTAGCCCTGGGCGTTGAAATGCACTTCGCCAGCAAAGGCCGGCAGGAGAGCGACGATGATTAGCACGATAAGCCACGGCGCATAGACGAACAAACCGGCAGCGAGCGACAGGACTGTGAGCACGTCCTGTGCCTGCCCGAATACCTGGGTCAGGAGGGTGGTCCGTCCTGTGACTTGGCGACGGGCCCGTTCCAACCGATCCTGCTGATCGCTGCTTTCGAACTGCTCGAGATCCAGCGTCGTCGCATGCTCCATCAGGCGTACACTGGCGAAGTTGCTGTAACGCTCCGACAGGAGGCCGTCGACGAGAGAGCTAGCCCGTCCTAAGAGATCGGCGGTGACCGCAAGAACTAGCTCCAGGAGGAGCAGCCCACCGAGAGCATCAAGCCGACCGCTCCCGATCCAATCGAGAGGGTTCTCCCCTGGCGAGGGGAGCTGTATCTGGGCCACGACCTCATCAATGATAAGCTTTCCGACATAAAGGGCCAGAATGGGCAGGGCCGATCGGATCAGTCTCAGCCCGAGACTTGCGATTGTAAGCCCTGGACTTGCCTGCCAGACCAGACGGAACAGGGATGCAAGGTGACGCAAGGCGCCGATCCGCTCACGCAGGGAGCGAGTGGTGGGAGACACTGGAGCAGCCATCCCCGTAAGATGGGGCTTCAGAGTTCACTCGTCGAGCCAAGGGACTACCGCATCAAGGCAGCTAGGCGCCAAGGGGGTGAGCGGAGACCAGCAGCGTCAGGTGCCGCAAGGCTTCCAAGGGCGCGCCTCGGCAGCCCTATTCCTCCGGCACCTTGCCGCCTGTGCCCTTCATGTGCCGTGAAACGACAGCCTCCTCGCCCAGGAGACCGCGAGGTCGTACCAAGAGAATGATCATCAGAACCAGCCCGATCAGGACGACCTGAAGGGTCGCTGCCCTGGCCTGATGCCCAGCTGGGACGATTTCACGAAGCACATTCCCGGAGAGAGTCCATAACGCCCATACGACGAAGGCTCCGAGGATAGCGCCGCGATTATTGCCTGAGCCGCCCACGATCAGCATCGTCCAAAGCTGAAACGTGAGGATCGGCAGAAAATCCTCTGGAGCAATGTAGCCGACAAAGTGCGCGTAGAGCGCTCCGCCAAGCCCCATGAGCATGCAACCAATCACAAAGGCCTGGAGTCGAAACCGGAAAGCTCGCTTGCCAAGGGACTCGGCCGCCGTCTCATCCTCGCGGATCGCCCGCAGGACGCGACCCCAGGGGCTTCGTACGAGTCGCTCTAGGGCAACATAGCTGAGGCCGAGCAGTGTTGCGGCCATCGCCAGGTAGACCAGATTCCAAACGAGATTATCCGCGATGACACTGGCGAACGGCTTTGGGATGAACTGCAGCCCGAACGGACCCCCCGTTAAGCCCTGAGCATTCAACGCGACCAGTTGCAGCGTTACGGCGATACCGAACGTGGTGATGGCCAGATAGTCGTGCCGCAGCCGCAATGCCGCTATCCCAACAATAAAGGCCACAAGCCCAGACATCGCCATGGCTCCAAGCCAGCCGAGGGGGACGGGCAAACCCATGCCGCCGATCTGATCTGGGTAGTCCGGAGCTGTGAGGAGGGCCGACGTGTAGGCCCCGACCGCAACGAATCCCGCTACGCCAACGTTGAACAGACCTGTAAAGCCCCATTGCAGATTGAGACCGAGCACCACGAGCCCGAAAATCGCGACAAAGACGAGAAAGAAGGTGCCGTACGAGAGCAGGCCGAGCAGATCGGGCATCACGTCCTCTCGCCGAAGAGACCAGTCGGGCGGATGAGCAGAATGGCGATAAGCACCACAAAGGCGGTTGCCGCCCGGTATTCGGCTCCGACGAGAGGCACCGAGAGGCTTTCCGCAAGTCCGACAATGAGGCCGCCCGCGACTGCTCCGTAAACACTGCCAATTCCTCCAAGAATCGCCGCGGCAAAGAGCGGAAGCAAAAGATCGAGGCCGAGCTGCGGTCGCAGTTGAACAGTCAAGCCCGAGAACACTCCGGCTACAGCAGCAAGGACGGCACCGATGATCCATGTGGCGCGAATCACGCGATTGACGTCGATGCCTGTCACCCGAGCGAGTTGCGGGTTGATGGAGGTTGCCCGCATCGCCTTGCCGAGGGTTGTGTGCGTGAGAAAGAAATGGAGTCCGACAACCGAAACGGCCGCGAGCCCAAGGACGAAGAGCTGATCCGGGGTAATCCGCAACCCGCCCAGCACGTCCCTCGGGACCAGCCGAATGGCGATCTGAATCTCACGGCTGTAATATTCCGGAACAGCCCCATAGATGAACTGCAGCAGGTTTCGCAGCACAAGAGCGGCGCCAAAGCTTGCCATGATCAGCGTGATCGCATTCCCCTGTCGCCGCAGCTGACGAAACAGAAGCCAATCCACCAAAAGCGCAAGAGCTGCGGTCACGAGCGCGGCAGCGACAAGCGAGACAAGAAGCGCCCAACCGAACGAGAACGGGCCGAGGGGCTCCATGGGACCCCAGACGGCTGCAATGCCGAGGAGCGTCGTCCATGCGAGGTAGGCACCCCAGGTGAGGAGCTCGCCATGAGCGAAATTCGCAAACCGCAGGATCGAATAGACGAGCGTCACCCCAATCGCTCCCAAGGCAATAACCGAGCCGATGACGAAGCCGTCGGCCACAAGCTGCAACATCAGGTGCCTCCTCGATGTTGTCCGAGATAAAGTGCAGCGACCTGCGGATCACCGGCGAGGTCGCGCGCGCTGCCAACAATCCGGGTGCTTCCTTCGACCAAGACCGCAGCACGATCGGCAATGGCAAGGGCCGCCTTGACATTTTGCTCGACCAGCACAATCGTGACACCGGTGGCGCGAACCTCGATTAACTTCTCGAAGACGACGCCCACGAGCTTCGGCGAAAGGCCCGCGGAAGGTTCGTCCAGCATCAGGACCTTCGGCTCGCCGACCAGTGCCCGAGCCAGCGCGAGCATCTGCCGCTGGCCACCTGAGAGGCGACCTGCCAGGAGACCTCGCTGGCGTGCGAGATCTGGGAACAAAGCATAGAGATCGCGGAGCCGCTGCTTCTTCGGCACTTTCAGGATCGAGGCGGCGAGATCGAGATTGTCCTCAATTGAAAGGTTCACGAACACATTCTCGGTCTGTGGCACGAAGCCAAGGCCCTCATGCGCCAAGCGATGAGCTGCGCGTCCTGTGATCTCGCGGTCGTGCAGAAGGACCCTTCCTGCAGAAACCGGTACAAGTCCGGCGATGGCCTTGATCAGGGTCGACTTGCCGGCTCCGTTCGGTCCAAGGACCGCAACGATCTCGTTGGCTTCGACCAACAGCGATGCGCCTCGCACGATCGGGAGCCCCGGCTCATAGCCGGCTTCCAGCTCCTCGACTCGGAGGGCCGTCACGTTGGGGCTCCGCCGAGATAGGCCTCGACCACTCTGGGATTATTACGTACCTCCTGCGCGGTTCCAGCCATCAGAAGGCGCCCCTGAGCCATCACCATAATGGGACTGCACAGGCTCATCACCAGATCCATGTTGTGTTCGATGATCAGGAACGTGACACCCTGACGGTTGAGGTTTACGATCCGGTCGACGATCGCATCCAGCAGCACTGGGTTGACCCCGGCCCCAGGCTCGTCGAGCAGGATCAAGCGAGGCTTGGCCACAAGAATTCGGGCGAGCTCCAGGAGCTTGCGTTGGCCACCCGACAGGACCCGGGCCGGTTGATCGGCGAGATGTGACAGGCCCACGAAATCGATCCAGTGCCGGGCTGAGGCCGCTAACGCCCTTTCCTCGGCGGCTACACGGCTCGGTGTGAGCCAATTGGCCCAGAACCGCTCGCCCCGTTGGTGCAGCGGCGCCACCATGACATTTTCCAGAACCGTCATTTCAGGAAAGGGTCTAGGGATCTGAAACGTCCGGGCGAGTCCCCTCGAGAAGATCCGGTCCGGCGAGAGGCCGTCGATCCGCTCCCCCTCGAAGCTGAGAGATCCGGAACTCGGTGGGAACAGGCCCGCCAAGCAGTTGAAAAGGGTTGTCTTGCCTGCCCCATTGGGTCCGATGAGGCCCGTGATCGTGCCCTTGTTGATCGTGAAAGACACCTCATCCACGGCGCGATTGCCGCCGAAGGTCTTGGTGATCGATTGGGCTGTCAGCATGAGCGAAACGACGTTCCCGGCCGGGCCATGTTGCGAGGGCGACGATTTTGCGTCATGAGAGTGCGCATGTGCAACAGGCAATGGACGTTGTCCCGTGTCGGATGATTCGTTCGAGCTCTATGACTTGAGAGTCGAGGTCGTCGCGCCGGAGGGCGCCACACTGTACTGTGGGGCCAAGCCCGGCGATTACTTCGAGCTCAAAGGGGAGATGCTTCATCTCCCCCCGGACCAAGGCTTTTCGATCTATTCGCTCGCCGCGATCCTGCCACTCCTCCCCGCGAAGCAGCGCGCCACCCATCCAAACGACTGGATGGCCACGGATGCCGAGGTCGCCTGCCCGGATCCCCATTGTCCGAGCCGGTTCCGGATCAGCCGGATGGCGAAGCGCGTGTTCCGCCACTCGGAGGTCACGGCCGTCCCTTTGACCCATGCGAAGGCCTGACATGACCGTCGAGACCATCGAGCTCGCTCCCGGCTACTGGATCTCGCGCATGCTGCGCGGGGGGTGGCAGCTCGCCGGCGGGCATGGTGCCATCGAGGCCGAGCGGGCGATTGCCGACATGGCTGCCTTCGTGGATGAGGGCGTCACGACCTTCGACTGTGCCGACATCTACACCGGCGTCGAAGAGATGATTGGGGCTTTCCGTGAGCACATGCTCGCGGAGCGCGGCTCCGAAGCACTGAAGAATTTCAGGGTTCACACGAAGTTTGTGCCGGATTGGGAGGCCCTCTCCCGCGTTGACCGAGCGTATGTGCGTGAGATCATCCACCGCTCGCTGCGGCGGCTCAAGATGGAGCGTCTTGATCTGGTGCAGTTCCATTGGTGGAACTACGCCGTCCCAGGCGCCGTCGAGACTGCACTCATCCTCAAGGAACTGCAGGACGAGGGGAAAATTCACCAGATCGGCGGCACCAATTTTGATACCCCTCACACCCGAGCCCTGCTCGACGCGGGCGTGCCGCTCGTGTCGATGCAGGTTCAGTATTCACTGCTCGACCAGAGGCCCGAGAACGAACTTGTGGCCCTGTGCCAGGAGCGGGGACTGAAGCTTCTGTGCTATGGCACGGTGGCGGGAGGCTTTCTGTCGGACCGGTGGCTCGGCGCTCCGGAGCCGCAAGAGCCCTTCGGCAATCGTTCGCTTGCTAAATACAAGCTCATTATCGACGATTTCGGCGGCTGGCCCTTGTTCCAGACCATGCTCACCACCCTGCGGGAGATCGGGCGCAAGCACGGGGTCAGCCTCACGGCGGTGGCCACCCGGTGGGTCTTGGACCGACCTGAGGTGGCAGGCGCTATCATCGGCGCCCGATACGCCGAGCACCTGCCCGACAATCTCGATGTGTTCCGGATCGCCCTCGATGAGGAGGACCGGTCCGCCATCGACAGAGTTCTCGCACGCAAGGCCGGCCCCGACGGCGACACCTACACGCTCGAACGTGATCGGGAGGGCCGGCACGGCCGCATCATGCATTATAATCTCAACAAGGCCTGACCCTCATGGGACTTGACCATCCCCTTGCCCACGCTGCACTGCGGGAGGTGGTCGGCCTGCATGCCTTTTTCGAGGCCTGGCTCGGTGGAACGGCCGAGAACACGCATGCGGTGTTTTCCCGGTTGGAGAGCAGCCTCGGCGAAGAGTTCACCATGGTGGCTCCGAGTGGGGCGCGGCTCCAGCGCCCAGACGTGATCGGGTGGCTGCGGGGAGCACACGGCATCAAAGGAAAGCAGGGCCCGCTCTCCATTGCCATTGCCGAGCCCGAGCTCCTCCTCCTACGGCCGCCGCTCGTCATTCTCCGCTATGTCGAGGAGCAAGCGGCAGGCAGCGCTGTCACCCGCCGCCGGTCGACTGCCTTATTCGAGGCTCTAGCGGACGGGAAGCAGGGCGTACGATGGCTCGCCCTGCACGAGACCTGGATCAGCCCGGACCTTTGACGGCTATCCCAGCTCACCCCGCTTGCCAAATGACCATTAAGGCTGAACACTCCCTGCCGGCCAGGAGGGTCAAGGGGCATGGGAGCTCACCCCCGGCGGGCCAGATCAGGGAGATTGTTTACCGTGCGCTTTGCATCCATTGTTTCAGCCGCCGCCCTCGCGGTGGCCCTCGCTCCGCTGCCGGCGTCCGCACAGCAGCCCTGCACACATACGGTCGGCGTTGTCGTGGAGCTGACCGGTCCGGCCGGGCGCTTTGGCCAAGCTGCAGCCAAGTCTATCGAGCTTGCCTTTAAGGAGATCAACGAGGCAGGCGGCGCCGCGGGCTGCCAGCTCACCATGGATCTTAGGGACTCGCAGAGCCAAGGCTCCGTCGCCGTGGACCAAGCCCGGCAGCTCGTTGACCTCAAGCGCGTGCCAGCCATCATCGGCGGCATCATCTCCTCGGTGTCGCTGCCCGTTCTGACTTCGGTGACGGCACCGGCCAACGTGGTTCAAATCTCGCCCGCCTCCTCGTCACCAACCCTGACCCGAATCGCCCAAGAGGGAAAGACCAACGGCGTATTCTTCCGCACCATCACATCGGACGCGCTTCAAGGCACGGCGGCCGCGAGGTACGCGCTAAATCAGGGTCTGACGAAGATTGCGATCATTCATGTCAACAATGACTTTGGCGTGAACATGGTGGCGGAGTTCAAGCGCGCCTACGAGGCGCTTGGAGGCCAGATCACGTCGATCACGCCCTACAACCAGGGCCAAGCCTCCTACGCGCCGGAGGTCACCCGCGCTCTCGCGGGAGATCCGCCCGCCCTTTACCTCGTTTCCTATCCGGGCGACGGCACATCGATCGCACGTACCTGGATCTCGCAGGGCGGCGCCGCAAAGTTTCTCCTGAACGACGGCATGAACAGCGCGGATTTCATCCGCGACGTCGGGACTCGCTTCCTCAACGATGCCTTTGGAACTTCGTCGGGCACCACCAGGACACCCTCGACCGAGCACTTTGCGAAGGCCTATCCGGCAATGTCCAGCGGCTTTGACGCCAATGCTCCTGCAGCAGACAGGTCTTACGACGCGGCAGCAATCCTCGGCCTTGCCGTGGCTCAGGCAGGCAAGTTTGAGGCGACAGCCATACGGGACGCTATTCGTAAGGTGACCGGAAGCGACGGCGAGGTCATCCATGCTGGTCCGGAGAACTTCAAGAAGGCGCTCCAGCTGATCAAGGAAGGCAAGCCCGTGCGCTACGAGGGCGTGATCGGCCCTGTGAACTTCGACCAGCATGGGGACATCACCGGCCCCTTCCGGCTGTGGCGGATTCAGAACGGCGAAGTCACGACGGTCGGCCAAATGGGAGTCGATGAGGTGAACGCCATCAAGGCTAAGGTCCCGTCGCGCTAGAGCGCACTGGGTCGCTGACACAGGCTCCGCGCCCTGCGCGGAGTCGTTCGTACCCCTGCCGGAGATTGCCATGTCTATCCGCCCCGATCGGACGCTGCTCGCACCCGGACTCGAAATCAGCCGCGTAGTCACTGGTCTTTGGCAGGTGGCCGACATGGAGCGGGACGGCCGCCTTCTGGATCGCGACGCTGCAGCGGCCGCCATGGCCGCCTACGCCCGCGAGGGCTTTGACAGCTTCGATATGGCGGACCACTACGGTAGTGCGGAGCTGATCACCGGCCGCTTTCTGGGCATGCAGGTTGGGGCCGAGGGCCAGCGCCCGTCGGCGTTCACGAAGTGGTGTCCCGCGCCCGGGCCGATGATGGCCGACATCGTACAGGCTGGCATCGCCGAGCGCCTGGAGCGCCTGGGCGTCGAAACCGTTGACCTGCTGCAGCTCCATTGGTGGATGTTCGAGCACCCCGGCTACATCGATGCCATGAGGGAGCTCGTCGCACTGCAGCGGGACGGGCGCATTCTCCACCTCGGCGTGACGAACTTCGATACTGATCACCTGCGGCTCCTGGTGAGGCACGGCTTTCCGGTCGTGTCGAACCAGGTCTCCTTCTCCCTGCTCGACCGCCGCGCCGCAGAGGAGATGAGCGCTTTTTGTCTCGCCAACGGCGTGCGCCTGCTGGCCTACGGTACGCTTGGTGGCGGCTTCTTAACGGACCGGTGGGTGGGTGCGTCGGAGCCAACCTCAATCGAGGACTGGAGCAAGTCGAAATACAAGCGCTTCATCGCCACCATTGGAGGATGGTCCGCTCTCCAGTCAATCCTGGCAGCCTTGCACGAAATCGCACGCAAGCACGGCGTGTCGGTTGCTAATGTGGCCACGCGCTGGGTGCTCGAGCAGCCGGCCGTTGCAGCTGTTATTGTCGGAGCCCGACTAGGCGAGCGCGAGCACCGGGCGGACAATGCGGCCCTATTTTCGTTCTCGTTGGACGAAGATGACAAGCTGCGGATCGACGAGGCGATGGCCTCCACCCGACGTATCCCGGGTGATTGCGGTGACGAGTACCGACGCCCGCCCTTTCTCACGGCGTCTGGTGATCTCAGTCACCACGTTGAGAGTTTTCCGCCGGTATTCGAGGCAGTGCCGATCGATGGGCGCGCCGACCGCCTCCGCATCGACTCTGGCAGCATTTGGGAGCCTATCTGCGGATACAGCCGGGCGGTGCGGATCGGCAACCGCATTCTTGTGAGCGGAACGACGGCGACTCACGGTACGGGCGAAGTTATTTGTCCTGGCGACGCCGAAGGGCAAGCGGTCTACATTCTGGATAAGATTGCGGCGAGCGTCGCCTCTCTGGGCGGAACGCTCGCAGACACCATTCGAACCCGTGTTTATCTCAGCAATGCCGACGACTGGGAGCCTGTCTCTCGGGTGCATGGTCGGTACTTCGGGGGGGTGAGACCTGCGAATACGTTGCTTGAGATCTCGCGCTTGGTGGGGAACTACGCTGTTGAGATCGAGGCTGAAGCGGTCGTTGATTGAACATCTTTGACGGAACATGGGTTTGGAAGTCGCGGATGTGGGTATGCCTGTGACCATGCAGCCATGGCCAAGTCGTATGTCCCCGAATGCTTGTCGGAGACCCGGATCTTAGAACATCGAGTGCATTCGCCAGGATCCCGGCCGTGTCATGGGGCAAGGGGCACGACGCCAAGGTTTTGGGTCAGGCCAAAATGCCGCACAATGAGGCTAGAATTCGGTTTAAGCCGCCGGTATCGTTCCGGGGGCAACGGACACGGTCCAGAGGCAACTGCCAGCCGTCCCGCTTGAAGATCGCTCCGTAGGCCGCGAAATTCCCTCAGGGACGGAGATCATATCACCATGCAGGTCTACCACACGCTGGAAGAACGATTTGCCCGCATCAGCTCGATTGAGGACTCGATCGGCATTCTGCAGTGGGATGCCGAAACCATGATGCCTCAGGGCGCCGCCGACAGTCGCTCCGACCAGCTCGCAACGCTCAAGGGCATCGCTCATGAGCTTCTCACCGCACGCGCCACGAGCGACCTCCTCGATGGGGCAAACCAGGACAGCGATTCTCTCGACGATTGGCAGCGTGCCAACTTGCGTGAAATGCGCCGGATCTTCCTCCATGCCGCTGCGGTTCCAGCAGACCTCGTCGAGGCCAGCTCCAGAGCTGTATCTCGGGCGGAGATGGTGTGGCGCGATGCCAGGCAGAACGGAGATTTCGCCTTGCTCCTCCCGCACTTGTCGCAGGTGCTCGCACTCCAACAGCAAATCGGCCAGGCCAAGGGCCAGGCGCTGGAACTGTCCCCTTACGATGCTCTCCTCGACAGCTACGACCCCGGTCTTCGCCAGTCGACAATCGATCCGCTCTTTATAGAACTTGGCGCCGAGCTACCGGGCCTGATCGAGGAGGCGCAGGAGCGCCAGAAGGAACTCATTGCCATCCAGCCGCTCAACGGCCCCTTCCCTGTTGACGATCAACGACGCATTGGCGAGCAGTTGATGAAGGCCGTCGGATTCGATTTCACCCGAGGGCGGCTTGATGTAAGCCTGCATCCGTTCTGTGGTGGATCCACGGGCGACGTCCGAATCACCACCCGCTACAGCGAGACAAACTTCATGAGCGCGCTCATGGGGGTGCTTCATGAAACTGGTCACGCGCTCTATGAGCAGGGCCGCCCGGAAAAGTGGCGCCGTCAGCCGGTCGGGCTTGCGCGCGGCATGAGCATGCACGAGAGCCAATCCCTGCTCATCGAAATGCAGGCCTGCCGGAGCTGGGAGTTTGTCTCCTGTCTCGCCTCCATTGTACAGGAGGCGTTCCAAGGTGAGGGCGCGGCTTGGAACCCAGAGAACCTCCACCGGATTCTAACCAAGGTGGAGCCAGGCTTCATCCGCGTGGATGCCGACGAAATCACCTACCCGGCCCACATTCTGGTCCGCTACAAACTCGAGAAGGCGCTGATTGCCGGCGACCTTCAGATCCAGGACTTGCCCTCAGCGTTCAATGAGGCGGTCAAGCAGCATCTCGGTCTCACAGTTCCTAATGACAGCCTGGGATGCTTGCAGGATATCCACTGGCCTGGCGGCGCGTGGGGCTACTTCCCCACCTACACGCTTGGCGCCATGACGGCAGCCCAGCTCTTCAGAGCGGCCTGCCAGGCTGACGCGGACATCCTTCCGGGTCTATCGAAGGGTGACTTTGCTCCGCTTAGAGCATGGCTGCGCGCCAATGTTCATGCCAAGGGCAGCCTGATAACCACCGATCAGCTTCTCGTGGCCGCAACCGGGCGGCCATTGAGTGCTGAGGTCTTCCGCACCCACCTGCGGGAACGATATCTCGGATGCTGAAGGGACCCAAGCTGCACATGAAACCTATCATCCTCACTCTGCGCCGCGTGTTCTCCCGGACAGCCACCATCCTGTTTGCGGTCCTCGTTTCTCTTGGACTGCTTGCCGGCCGAGCAGCGGCTCAGCCCGGCAGCGATCCGTGTCGGCCAGTCCAATATGCTGACAGCAGCTTTGTGGTTTGCACAGTGGATCTCCGAAAATACGAGGTGAGGCTGTTCTGGCGCGGGCCGAACGGGGAGGTCCTTGGCTCGTTCAACCGATTGAAAGAGACACCGGAGGGGTCACGCCTTGCCGTCGCGATGAATGCGGGCATGTACCATGAGGATCGCTCACCAGTAGGACTTTACGTCGAAAACGGAAAGGAGCTGAAGGCAGCCAACACAAGGAATGGGCCCGGAAATTTCCACCTCAAGCCCAACGGGATCTTTTATGTCAACGGCCGTCAGGCAGGCGTGCTCGAAACGGGAGCCTATCAGAAGCGGAAAATCAAGCCGGACTTCGCGACGCAGTCGGGTCCGATGCTCGTCATCAACGGGCAGATCCACCCTCAGTTTTCAGAACAGAGCACCTCGCGAAAGATCCGCAATGGCGTTGGCGTCAAAGGTCAGGACACGGTCGTGTTTGCGATTTCAGAAGACCCAGTCACGTTCAGCACATTCGCTCGCTTGTTCCGGGACGAGCTAGGTTGTGCGAATGCTCTGTTCTTGGATGGAAGTGTCTCCAGCCTCTATGCCCCCTCATTGGAGCGGATGGACTCGCTTATGCCCATGGGGCCGATCGTCGGTGCCTTACGCCGGCGCCCATAGCAAGTGGCTTCAGCGGAAGTGCAGACGTTTCAAGTCGAAGCTGTGGGCGGAAAGACGATGCCTTCAGAGTCCATGCACAAAGTGGTCATTCACAAAGCCGGTGGGTACGAGCGGCTGAAGCTGGAAACTCATCCCGTGCCCAAACCCGGCGATAGCCAGGTTCTGATCCGCACCGAGGCGGTGGGTGTGAACTATGCTGACATCTGTGTTCGTTGGGGCGTGTACGAGTCCGCGCGCCGCTTCGTGGGCTGGCCGATCACGCCCGGCTTCGAATATTCAGGCTGGGTGGAGGAGGTTGGCCGTGAGGTCAAGCACGTGAAGCCTGGCGATCCGGTTTTCGGTCTCACCCTCTTCAACGGTTACTCCACCTACGTGTGTGCCGCGGCAGATCTGGTGTGGCCTAAGCCGCAGGCTCTGAACTTCGAGGCCGCCGCTGGCTTCTTGGCCGTCCATCTCACAGCCTATCACGGACTTCTGCAGAACGTGGTGATCCGGCCCGACATGAAGGTCCTCGTGCATTCGGCCGGCGGCGGGGTAGGCTCAGCGCTGGTTCAGTTGTGCAAGCTGCACAACCTGCACGTGACTGGCGTGGTGGGAAGAAGTCACAAGGTCGAATATGTACGCCAGCTTGGCGCAGACGCAGTGATCGACAAATCCAGTCAGTCGCTTTGGGATGAGGCCAAGCGCCTATGTCCTGTCGGCTACGACCTGGTCTTTGACGCGAACGGCCCTGAAACCCTGGCGCAAAGCTACGCCCATCTAAAGCCCACGGGCAAGCTGTTGGTCTATGGCTTTCATACTTTGTTGCCCAAACAGGGTGGGCGCATCAATCACGTCAAGGCGGCTCTCGGAATGCTGAGGATGCCGCGCTTCAATCCTTTGTCGATGACAAGCGAGAACAAAGGTGTGGTAGCGTTCAATCTGTCATTTCTCTTTGCCCGCACCGACCTGCTGCACGCCGCTGTAAACAACCTGACCACTTGGTTAGAGGCAGGGATCATGCAGGCACCAAAAGTCCGATCCTTTGCACTGACGGATGTGGCTCAAGCTCATCAAGCCTTGGAGTCGGGCGAAACGACGGGCAAGGTGGTCTTGCGAACAGCACCACCCTTCTTCAGTGCGCCACCGTACAAGGCAACTGTTCACCAAGCCTCTGCTCCCGATCAATGAGGGCCAGAGTTGCTTGAGTGCGCTGTGGCAGAAGCTGCCCGATCATGTCCGCATACATAGAGTGAAGATCTTGCCCGATCCGGCGCAGGAGTTCGGTGTCGGAGACCGCTGAAGACCGCTTGCCACCATCAGGTCCGTTGTCCATCTCCACCTCCCAATCAGCAGTCCCCTGAGTATCGCTTCGCTCCTCGATCGTTAACCATCCTTCTTTTCGGCTGGGGAAATCGGGCAGAACCCTCTGAACGCTTGGATTGGCGCTTGCATAGCCAGCACCACAGCCAAATCGGCAGGTTGCCACTGGTAGAGCCGAGTTCATTCGAATCGCCGCAAAAAAGCCCTGAAACAAACCCAGAACATTCGGAGCTACAGAAGGAGAGCATCCTCGTCAGCGGTGCCATCCAGCGATACAGTCGGAGAGGCCAGGAGCGTTTCTTGGCAAGCACCATGAACCAGATGATTCGCCCCTCACAAGTTGATCAGAGGCCGGTCCCCGATACTCTTGCGGGTTCAGTGGAGCGCGTCACCTTCCACAATGCGGAGAACGGCTTCGCCGTCCTGAAAGTCCACACGCGCGGCAAGCGTGACCTTGTGACGGTGGTGGGCCACACCCCTGCCGTGTCCGCAGGAGAGTGGATCACCGCCAGCGGACTGTGGATCAGCGACCGCATCCATGGGCTCCAATTCAAAGCCGAGGTGCTCAAAACCACCCCGCCGACCGGGGCAGAGGGCATCGAGAAGTATCTCGCCTCGGGGCAAATGCGCGGCATCGGACCAGCAATGGCCAAGCGCATCGTGGCGGCCTTTGGCGTTGATACCTTCGAGATCATCGAGGCTGCCCCGGAGCGCCTGACCGAGGTATCCGGGATCGGCCCCATGCGCGCCTCCCGCATCGTGTCAGGCTGGGCCGAGCAGAAGGCGGTGCGGGAGATCATGATCTTCCTGCATGCGCATGGAGTGGGCACGGCTCGGGCGGTGCGCATCTTCAAGACCTA
>DATHAU010000479.1:0-2183 GCA_035296545.1 Microvirga sp. | reverse complement strand
GGCTCTATTTCGACGTGATCCCCCGCCAGGTGGACGATTACCTCACCTTCCTGGAGAAGTACCCGGCGCAGGACGCCAAGGCGCGCCTCATGAACCCGGTCTGGCATCTCCATGCGGGCGAGCCGCCGGCGCCGGAGCTGGTCTCGTCGGACGGTGGCAATCAGCCCGGCGCCACGATCTCGTTCTCCATGCTCCTCAACCTTGTGGCGGTGGCGAATACCGAGGATCCGTCGGTGCTCTGGGGCTTCATCCGCCGCTATGCGCCCGGCGTTTCGCCGCAGACGCATCCGCGCCTCGACAGCCTCGTGAAGCGCGCCGTGCGCTACTTCGAGGATTTCGTGAAGCCGCAGAAGACCTATCGCCTCGCGGACGAGGTGGAGGCCGCCTCCTTGCGCCGCCTGGAACAGGCGCTCGCGTCCTTCGAGGCAGGGGAGCGGCCCGCCACCGCAGAGGCCATCCAGGAAGAGATCTACAATGTGGGGCGCGCCGAGCCGCGCTACCAGGATCTCAAGGCCAAGGGGGCCACCCCTGAGCGTCCGGGCGTTTCCATCGAGTGGTTCAACACGATCTATCAGGTGCTGCTCGGCGAGCCGCGCGGCCCGCGCTTCGGGTCGTTCGTGGCCCTCTACGGCGTGAAGGAAACGCGGGAGCTGATCAGGAAGGCGCTCGCCGGCGACCTCGTGCGGGAGCATGAGGCCTTTCTCGACGGGCGAGGGGCCGGGCGCGCGGCGTGAAGCCTATTGCCGCGCCCACATGATCCGGGCGACCCAGGCGATGTCCTCCGCCGGGATCGTGCGGTCTTCGGCGTCCTTCGCGAAGGACGTCAGTTCGAGGGTCTTGGCGGAGCGGCGCTTGAGCTCCTGGGCCAGGATTTCTCCGCTCGTGGTGCACACGACCACCCGGTCGCCCTTGCGGGTGCTCGCGGTGGGCGAGACGATCAGGACATCGCCGTCGCGATAGAGCGGCGCCATGGAGGAGCCCGTGACCTCGAGGGCGAAGACCCTCTCCTGCCCGAAATCCGGAAACTCGATCTCGTCCCAGCCGGGGCCGGAGGCCGGAAGACCCTCCTCCGTGAAGATCTTGGCCCCGCTGGCCTGCGTCATGGCGATCATCGGCAGCATGGAGCGCCGGAGCGACCCGGTCGGCTCCACGAGCCGCAGGAAGTCCTCCAGGGTTGCGCCCGTCGCGCGCAGGATCTTTGCAACCGACTCCGTGGAAGGCCAGCGATCCCGGCCTTCGGGACTCGTGCGCTTGGACTTGTTGAAGCTCGTCGCATCGAGTCCGGCTTTGCGGGCCAGCCCCGACGCGGTCATGCCGTGGCGTGCGGCCAGCGCATCGATAGCAGCCCAAACGCGCTCGTGAGATAACATGGAATGAACCTACGCAAGGTGCGAAAAAGTGATTGAAACCGAACCTAGCGTTAGGAATTAAGGTTCTTCTATGGCCCCGACAACCTGCCGAATTCCCTTGAGACAATATGTCTAGTCGGGGTTGCTCCCGAAGCGACACGGGTTTACTCACCATCCCATGCACATCATCTACAAAATCTGCCCGGAACTACTCTGGCAGGAGGCCGAGAAGGCTGGAATCTTCGCGGGAGCTCCCATCGATATACAAGATGGGTACCTCCATTTTTCAACGGGACAGCAGGTGCGCGAAACCGCTGCGCGTCACTTCGCCCGCGGGGGCGACCTGCTCCTGATCGCCGTCGATGCGAGCCTGCTCGGAGAGGCGCTGCGATACGAGCCGTCGCGGGGCGGCGACCTGTTCCCGCATCTCTATGCTTCGCTTCCCCTGTCGTCCGTGCTGTGGGTGAAGCCGCTGCCCCTCGGCGCCGACGGACATCACGTCTTCCCGGATCTTGGCCCATGATCGGCGCGCTTTTCTCCCTTGCCAAACCCGCTCTCCACGCGCTCGATCCCGAGACCGCGCATCAGCTCACGATCAGGGGCCTGTCCCTGATGCCCGTAACGCCTGCGCCGAAGGACGATCCCCGCCTCGGCATCGGCGTGTTCGGACAACCTTTCCCCAATCCCGTGGGTCTCGCGGCAGGCTTCGACAAGCAATGCGAGGTGCCCGATCAGCTCCTGTCCCTCGGCTTCGGCTTCGTGGAGCTCGGCGGCGTCGTGCCGAAGCCGCAGGAGGGCAACCCGCGTCCGCGCGTGTTCCGGCTGACGCGGGAC
>DATHAU010000478.1:0-1940 GCA_035296545.1 Microvirga sp. | reverse complement strand
GCACCTCATTCCAGCCTGGTTTCCCATGATTCGCGTCGAGAACGTCAGCAAGCAGAACAGCCACCGCATCCTCTTCATCGAGGCCTCCGCCACCCTCCAGCGGGGGGAGAAGGCCGGGCTGGAGGGGCCCAACGGGGCGGGCAAGACCACCCTGTTCCGCATGATCACCGGGGAGGAGCAGCCCGACGAGGGCCAGGTGAGCGTGGATCGCGGCGTTGCCATCGGGTATTTCAGCCAGGGCGTGGGCGAGATGGCGGGCCGCAGCGCCGTGGCCGAGGTGATGGACGGGGCGGGCCCCGTGAGCGCGGTGGCGGCCGAGCTGCAAGAGCTGGAGGCCGCCATGGTGGACCCGGGCCGGGCCGGCGATCTCGACGGCGTCATCGCCCGCTACGGCGAGGTGCAGGCGCGCTACGAGGAGCTCGACGGCTATTCCCTGGAGGGGCGGGCGCGGGAGGTGCTCGCGGGCCTGAGCTTCAGCCCCGAGATGATGGACGCGGACGTGGGCGCCCTGTCGGGGGGCTGGAAGATGCGCGTGGCCCTCGCCCGCATCCTGCTCATGCGCCCGGACGTGATGCTCCTCGACGAGCCGAGCAACCATCTCGACATCGAGAGCCTGATCTGGCTGGAGGACTTCCTGAAGGGCTATGACGGCGCGCTGCTCATGACCTCCCACGACCGCGCCTTCATGAACCGCATCGTCAACAAGGTGCTGGAGATCGACGGCGGCGCGCTCACCACCTATTCGGGCGACTACGAGTTCTACGAGCAGCAGCGGGCCTTGAGCGAGAAGCAGCAGCAGGCGCAGTTCGAGCGCCAGCAGGCCATGCTCGCCAAGGAGATCAAATTCATCGAGCGCTTCAAGGCGCGGGCGTCCCATGCGGCGCAGGTGCAGAGCCGGGTCAAGAAGCTGGAGAAGATCGACCGGGTCGAGCCGCCCCGGCGGCGGCAAACGGTGGCGTTCGAGTTCCAGCCCGCGCCGCGCTCCGGCGAGGACGTGGTCAGCCTGCGGGGGGTGCACAAGCGCTACGGGCAGCGCCGCATCTACGAGGGGCTGGATTTTTCCGTGCGCCGCAGGGAGCGCTGGTGCGTCATGGGGGTCAACGGCGCGGGCAAGTCCACCCTGCTCAAGCTGGTGGCGGGGGCGGCCTCCCCCGACGAGGGCACGGTGGCGGTGGGCGGCAGCGTCAGGATGGGCTACTTCGCCCAGCACGCCATGGAGGTGCTGGACGGGGACCGCACGGTGTTCGGCTTCCTGGAGGACGCGTTCCCGCAGGCCGGCCAGGGCTCCCTGCGCACCCTCGCCGGCTGCTTCGGCTTCTCGGGCGACGACGCGGAGAAGAAGTGCCGGGTGCTGTCGGGCGGCGAGAAGGTGCGGCTGGCGATGGCCCGCATGCTCTACGACCCGCCGAACTTCCTGGTGCTCGACGAGCCCACCAACCATCTCGACATGGCCACCAAGGAGATGCTGGTGGCGGCCCTGTCGCGCTACGAGGGCGCCATGCTGTTCGTCTCCCGCGACCGCCGCTTCCTCGCCGCCCTGTCCAACCGGCTCCTGGAGCTGACGCCCGACGGCGTGCGCCAGTACGGCGGCGGCTACACGGACTACGTGGCGCGCACGGGCCAGGAGGCGCCGGGCCTGCGGGCCTGAGCGGCGGCGCTGCGCGCGGGCGTCGTTTCGGCAGGCTGTCTCGCCCCCGCGGATGCGCGCGGCGGAATTTTGTCTTCGTTGTACGAGGGCCCGCACCGCCCTAGATTGCAACCGGATCGAAGGAGAGCGGGTGCATCGGCGGGCGGGCGGCCTCCATCACCTTGCCGGGTTCGACGGAGCGTCCATGTCTGCGGTTCTCAAGCGCAACAATGTCCGGGTCACGGGGCGCGGCGAGCAGCCCATGATCTTCGCCCACGGCTACGGCTGCGACCAGAGCATGTGGCGCTTCATC
>DATHAU010000477.1:0-7041 GCA_035296545.1 Microvirga sp. | reverse complement strand
GCCACGCCCCATGCCCTGCGCCATTCCTTCGCCACCCACCTTCTCGCCCGGGGCGGCGACCTGCGCGGCATCCAGGAACTCCTGGGCCACGCCTCGCTGTCGACGACGCAGCTCTACACCAAGGTGGATGCGGCCCGCCTGATGGACGCCTTCGACGCCGCCCACCCCCGGGCGCGGGTGAAGCCTTAAGGCCCTTATTCCGCCGCGATGGCCTGGGCCAGGAACTGCCGGGCGGCCGGGCCGATGTCCCCTTTGGTCCAATGGGGGCGGCAAACGGAGACGTAGCGGCCTTCGCCGCCGATCTCCACCACCTCGCCGGAGCGCACCGCCTCGCCGTTGCGGTCGTATTTCAGGATCATCGTGGCCTTGCGGCCGCAATGGCAGAGCTGCTTGATCTCCTGGAAATCGTCCGCAAGCGCCATCATCGTGGCGATGGCGTCGCTGAAGAGCGTGCCGTACACGTTGTTCTTCAGCCCGTAGGCCATGACGGGAATTCCCAGCTCGTCCACGATCCGGGCCAGCTGGCGGACCTGATCCGCCGTCATGAACTGGACCTCGTCGATGAGAACCGCCGTCACCGGCCGCCTCGCATGTTCGGCCGCCACGATGGCGTCGATGGCCTCGTCCTTCCTCAGGGGGGTCGCATCGGCCTCGATGCCGATGCGGGATCTTACCTTGCCGACGCCGAAACGGTCGTCGACGGGGCTCGTGAACAGCAGCACGTGGCCGCCGTTCTCGATGTAGTTGTAGCGGACCTGCAGGAGATGGGTGGTCTTGCCTGCATTCATCACCGAGTAGAGGAAGTGGAGCTTCGCCATCCCGGCATCCTACATATGGATCGCGCGCTTTTCCACCGCCAGCGCCGCTTCCTTCACAGCTTCGGCGAGGGTCGGATGGGCGTGGCAGGTGCGGGCCATGTCCTCGGAGGAGGCTCCGAACTCCATGGCGATGGCCGCCTCGTGGATGAGGTTGCCCGCCTCCGGGCCGATGATGTGCACGCCGAGCACCTTGTCGGTCCTGGCGTCGGCCAGGATCTTCACGAAGCCGTCGGTGGTGCGGTTCACCTTGGCGCGGCCGTTGGCCGTGAAGGGGAACTTGCCCGCGTTGTAGGCGACGCCCGCGGCCTTCAACTCCTCCTCGGACTTGCCCACGGAGGCGACCTCCGGGAAGGTGTAGACCACGCTCGGGATCACGTCGTAGTTCACGTGGCCGGCCTTGCCGGCGATGATCTCGGCCACCGCCATGCCCTCGTCCTCCGCCTTGTGGGCCAGCATGGGGCCGGCGATCACGTCGCCGATGGCGTAGATGCCCGTCACGTTGGTGGAGAAATGCGCGTCGGTCTGGATGCGGCCGCGATTGTCGAGCCCGACGCCCACATGGTCGAGGCCGAGGCCCTGCGTGTAGGGAACGCGGCCGATGGCCACGAGCACCACGTCGGCCTCGATGGTCTCCGCCGCGCCGCCCGCGGCGGGCTCGAAGGTCAGGGTCGCGCCCTTGCCGGTCTTCTCCACCTTGGTGACCTTGGCCCCGAGCTTGAACTGGAAGCCCTGCTTGCCGAGGATGCGCTGGAAGTTCTTGGCGACCTCCCCGTCCATGCCGGGAAGGATGCGGTCGAGGTATTCCACCACGATCACCTCGGAGCCGAGGCGGCGCCATACGGAGCCGAGTTCGAGGCCGATGACGCCCGCGCCGATGATCACGAGGCGTCCCGGCACGCTCTCCAGCTCGAGGGCGCCGGTGGACGACACCACCACCTTCTCGTCGATCTCGATGCCGGGCAGGCGGGTCACGTCGGAGCCGGTGGCGATGACGATGTTCTTCGTCTCCAGCATCCGGTTCGAGCCGTCCTCGCCCGTCACCTCCACCTGGCCCGGAGCGGCGATGCGGGCGGTGCCGGTGAAGGCGTCGATCTTGTTCTTCTTGAGCAGGAACTCGACGCCCTTGGTGTTGCCCTCGACGCCCTCCTGCTTGAAGGACAGCATCTTCTTGAGGTCGAGGCTGGGCGCGCCGACGCCGATGCCGAGATCGGCGAAATGGTCCCGCGCATCCTCGAACATGTGGGAGGCGTGCAGGAGCGCCTTCGAGGGAATGCAGCCGATGTTCAGGCAGGTGCCGCCATGGGCCTTGCGCTTCTCGACCACGGCGGTCCTGAGGCCGAGCTGGGCGGCCCGGATGGCGCACACATAGCCCCCGGGGCCGGTGCCGATGACGATGAGATCGTAGGACATATCGTGTCTCCACCGAACGTCATGCCCGGACCTGATCCGGGCATCCACGTCCTTGCTTTAGGTCTGAAGGCGTGGATGGCCGGGACGAGTCCGGCCATGACGCTGAAGTGATGCTCGACTCACAGATCCAGCACGAGGCGCGCCGGATCTTCCAGGGCTTCCTTGACCCGCACCAGGAAGGTCACGGCGTCCTTGCCGTCGACGATGCGGTGATCGTAGGAGAGCGCCAGATACATCATCGGTCGCACGACCACCTGGCCGTTCTTGACCACGGGGCGATCCTCGATGCGGTGCATGCCGAGAATGCCCGATTGCGGCGCGTTGAGGATCGGCGTCGACATGAGCGAGCCGTAGATGCCGCCGTTGGTGATGGTGAAGGTGCCGCCCTGCATCTCGTCGATGGAGAGCTTGCCGTCGCGGGCGCGCCGGCCGAAATCCGAGATGGTCTTCTCGATGCCGGCCACCGAGAGAAGGTCGGCGTCCCGCACCACCGGCACCACGAGGCCCTTCTCGGTGCCGACCGCGATGCCGATGTGGTAGTAGTTCTTGAACACGAGGTCCTGGCCGTCGATCTCGGCGTTCACCGCCGGAACCTCCTTGAGCGCCTGGATCACCGCCTTGGTGAAGAAGCCCATGAAGCCGAGCTTGGTGCCGTGCTTCTTCTCGAACACGTCCTTGTACTGGCCCCGCAGGTTCATGACCGCGCTCATGTCCACGTCGTTGAACGTGGTGAGCATGGCGGCGGTGTTCTGCGCGTCCTTGAGGCGGCGCGCGATGGTCTGGCGCAGCTTGGTCATCTTCACGCGCTCTTCGCGCCCGGCGTCGACGGGAGCGGAGGGAGCGCGCGCCTGAACCGGGGCGCTGGCGGCAGGAGCCGCAGCGCCGCCCGTGGCGATGGCGGCGAGCATGTCGCCCTTGGTCACGCGGCCGTCCTTGCCGCTGCCGCCCACATTGGACGGGCTCACGCCGCTCTCGGCCGCAAGGCGCGCGACCGCCGGGCCGTGATCCTTTGCGGGCGCTGCCGCGGCAGCCGGAGCAGCGGCCGGAGCGGGCGCAGGCGCCGCGGGAGCGGGGGCCGCAGGCGCCGCGGCGGCCTTGGGCGCCTCGGCCTTGGGCGCGGGGGCGGCAGCCCCGCCGTCGACGATGGAGCCCAGCACCGCGCCGGGACTCACCGTCTCGCCGTCCTTGGCGATGATGTCGCCCAGGGTCCCGCTCGCCGGGGCGTTGACTTCGAGGGTCACCTTGTCGGTCTCGAGTTCGAGCACGGGCTCGTCGGCCTTCACGGGATCGCCGGGCTTCTTGAACCAGCGGCCGATGGTGGCCTCCGAGACGGATTCGCCGAGAGTGGGTACGCGGATTTCGGTGGACATGGATTGCACCTTAAGGACGGCCCCTCACAGAGGGTGTGGTTGATGGGTCGTCCGCAGGATCGCCTGCGGGATGGGATGGATCTCGTATCGGAAGCCGCTGCCGGAACGCGCGATCGGATCCCTGTCCGTCAGAGCCGAGGCGGCCGCGCCATCGCTCACGTCGACGATGGCGAGACCCCAGGCGCCCGCAGGGTCGAGCACGGGCCCGACCACCAGGGCGACGCCCCGGTCTGCAAGCTCCTGCCAGTAGGCCGCGTGCTCCTGCATCAGGCCCGCTTCCCGGGGCGTTATGTCGCCGGGAAAGGTGGGCCTGGGCGGCAGGAGCCTGCAGAGATGGATCGGCATGGTTCGGGTCCCCGGTCGGTCAGCCTGCGAAAACCTCGTCGAGGAACGCCTGCAGCTGCGCCATGTGCTTGGACATGATGCCCGTGGCGGTGGCGGCGGAGGCGGGGCGGCCCACATAGCGCGGGCGGTCCACCTTGGAGCCTGCCGTCTTGAGCACCCATTCGAGATAGGGCTCGACGAAGGTCCAGGAGCCCATGTTCTTCGGCTCCTCCTGGCACCACACCACGTCGGCCTTCTTGAAGCGGGCGAGCTCGGAGGCCACGGACTTGGCCGGGAAGGGATAGAGCTGCTCGACGCGCAGCAGACAGACATCGTCGATGCCCCGCTTCTCGCGCTCCTCCAGCAGGTCGTAATAGACCTTGCCCGTGCAGATCACCACGCGCCGGATCCTGTCGTCCTTCACCAGCTTGACGCCATCGGTGCCGCGCTGCGCGTCGTCCTGCAGCACCCGGTGGAAGGACGTGCCCTCCGAGACGGCGGCGAGGCTGGAGACGCAGCGCTTGTGGCGCAGCAGGGATTTCGGGGTCATCAGGATCAGCGGCTTGCGGAAGTCACGCTTGAGCTGACGGCGCAGGATGTGGAAGTAGTTCGACGGCGTCGAGCAATAGGCCACCTGCATGTTGTCCTCGGCGCACATCTGGAGCCAGCGCTCCAGACGGGCGGAGGAATGCTCGGGCCCCTGCCCCTCGTAGCCGTGGGGCAGAAGGCAGACGAGGCCCGACATGCGCAGCCACTTGCGCTCGCCCGACGAGATGAACTGGTCGAACACCACCTGCGCGCCGTTGGCGAAGTCGCCGAACTGCGCCTCCCACAGGGTGAGCGCGTTGGGCTCGGACAGGGTGTAGCCGTACTCGAAGCCGAGCACCGCCTCCTCCGACAGCATCGAGTTGATGACCTCGAAGCGGGCCTGGTTCTCGGCGATGTGGTTCAGGTTCGTGTAGCGCTCCTCGTTCTCCTGGTCGATGAGCACCGAGTGGCGCTGGGAGAAGGTGCCGCGCTCCACGTCCTGGCCCGAGAGGCGCACCCGGTGGCCTTCGAGCAGGAGCGAGCCGAAGGCCAGGGCCTCGGCCATGGCCCAGTCGATCCCCTCGCCGGTGTCCAGCATCCTCTTGCGGTTGTCGAGGAAGCGCTGGATCGTGCGGTGGAGATGGAAGCCCTCCGGCACCTTGGTCAGGGCATCGCCGATCCTCTTCAGGGACTCGGTCGAGATGCCGGTCTGGCCGCGGCGGGGATCGTCGGAATCCTCGCGCACCGCCTTGAGGCCGGACCAGCGGCCGTCGAGCCAATCGGCCTTGTTGGGCTTGTAGTTGGACGCGATGTCGAACTCGGCGTCGAGCTTCGAGCGCCAGCTCGACTTCATCTCGTCGAACTCGGCCTCGGTGACGATGCCCTCGGCGATGAGCTTCTTGGAGTAGAGATCCATGATCGACGGATGCGACCGGATCTTGCGGTACATGAGCGGCTGGGTGAAGGCGGGCTCGTCGCCCTCGTTGTGGCCGAAGCGGCGATAGCAGAACATGTCGACCACCACGGGCTTCTGGAAGCGCTGGCGGTACTCGGTGGCCACCTTGGCGGCGAAGACCACCGCCTCCGGGTCGTCGCCGTTCACGTGGAAGATCGGCGCCTCCACCATCTTGGCCACGTCCGACGGATAGGGCGAGGAGCGCGAGAAGCGCGGGTCGGTGGTGAAGCCGATTTGGTTGTTGATGATGAAATGGACCGAGCCGCCGGTGCGGTGGCCGCGCAGGCCCGAAAGGCCGAGGCATTCCGCCACCACGCCCTGGCCCGCGAAGGCCGCGTCGCCGTGGATGAGGAGGGGCATGACGGCGGTGCGGTTGTCCGGCGCGCAGCGGTGCTGGTCCTGCTTGGCGCGCACCTTGCCGAGCACCACGGGATCGACGATCTCCAGGTGCGACGGGTTGGCGGTGAGGGACAGGTGGACGTTGTTGCCGTCGAAGGTGCGGTCGGAGGACGCGCCGAGATGATACTTCACGTCGCCCGATCCCTCCACGTCGTCGGGCGCGAAGGAGCCGCCCTTGAACTCGTGGAACAGGGCCCGGTGCGGCTTGCCCATCACCTGGGTGAGCACGTTGAGGCGGCCGCGATGGGCCATGCCGAGCACGATCTCCTTGCAGCCGAGGTTGCCGCCGCGCTTGATGATCTGCTCGAGGGCGGGAATGAGCGACTCGCTGCCGTCGAGGCCGAATCGCTTGGTGCCGGTGTAGCGCACGTCCAGGAACTTCTCGAAGCCTTCCGCCTCGACCAGCTTGTTGAGGATGGCGCGCTTGCCCTCGCGGGTGAAGGTGATCTCCTTGTCAGGCCCCTCGATGCGCTCCTGGATCCAGGCCTTCTCCACCGGGTCGGAGATGTGCATGAACTCGACGCCCAGGGTCTGGCAATAGGTGCGCTCCAGGAGGGCGACGATCTCGCGGATGGTGCCGAACTCCAGGCCGAGCACGTTGTCGAGGAAGACCTTGCGGTCCCAGTCGGCCTCCGTGAAGCCGTAATGGGACGGGTGCAGTTCCTCGTCGCTCGGGCGGGGATTGATGCCGAGGGGATCGAGCTTGGCATGCAGGTGGCCGCGCACCCGATAGGCGCGGATCAGCATGATGGCGCGGATGGAATCGCGGGTCGCCTGCTGCACGTCGGCCTGGCTGATCTCGACGCCCTTGGCCTGGGCCTTTGCGGTGATCTTGTCGCCGACCGCCTTCTCGACCCCGGCCCAGTTGCCGTCGAGCGCCGACACCAGGTCGCCGTTGGCGGCAATCGGCCAGTGGGGCTTCTTCCAGGACGCGCCGCGCGCGCTCTGCTCCACCGCCTGCCGGTCGTCCTTCAGGGCCCCGAAGAAGGCCTGCCACTCGGCATCCACCGAGGACGGATCCTTCTCGTAGCGGGCATGGAGATCCTCAATATGTCCCGCGTTCGCCCCGTAGAGGAAGGCGGTGTTGAGAAACGTGTCGTTGGCGTCTTGGCGTGCCATGGCAATTGCCTACTCAAATGACGATGAGCCGCCCCTGAATGCGGAGCAGCCTGATGACGGTTTAGCCCTTGAGAACCTCGACGAGGGTCTTGCCGAGGCGGGCCGGCGACGGGGACAC
>DATHAU010000476.1:0-7607 GCA_035296545.1 Microvirga sp. | reverse complement strand
GCGGTCAGGCCCCGATGGGCATAGGCGATGCTGTCCACGGCGCGGTCGAGGGCCAGGCGGTCGAAATAGTCGCTGACGCTGATCTGCTGCGCCGCGCCGATGAGCGCGCCGAGGCTGAAGATTCCCTCCAGGGCGAAGTGGGTGCGCGCGATGTCGCCCACGGGCTTGCCGGTCTTCTGCGCCGTCAGGACGATGTCCGGGGCGGCGACGAGATCGGGCAGGGCCGCGAGCCCCCGGGCGAGGGTCTCGGGCGCGCCCTGGTCGGTGAGCGCCTTGGTGCGCGCGTTCCATGTGGCCTGAGCAGCGGCCGAGAGGGACTCGTGCAGGCCGCGCTCCACCTCGACGATCCCGGCCCGGTAGGTTCGCACCACCGTGTCGAGGGAATGGTTGTTGAAGTCCACGTTGCGGATGAACCAGACGATGCGGTTCATGAGCAGGTCCTGCAATTCGCCGTAGAGCCGAAGCTGCAGCCCTCCGGACACCACCCCGTCGAGGGCGTCGATGGCGGCGTTCATCTCGACCAGGCCGAAGGAATCGCGGGTCGCCGCATAGGCGGCCGCGATGGTGGGCGCATCGGCGCCGGTCTGGTCCACGAGGCGGACCACCATGGTGGGCCCGCCCCGGTTGATGATGGCGTTGGCGAGCTGCGTCGAGATGATCTCCCGGCGCAGGCGATGGCCCGCGATGGCGTCGGGAAAGCGCTGGAGCATGGCCTCGGGGAAATAGCGCTCCAGCTCCTTGCCGAGATAGGGATCGTCCGGAACGGTGCTTTCCAGGAGTTCGTCGTGCAGGGAGAGCTTGGCATAGGCCAGCAGCACCGCCAGTTCGGGGCGGGTCAGCGCCTCGCCGCGGCGGGCGCGCTCGGCGAGCGCGTTGTCGTCCGGCAGGTATTCCACGCCCCGGTTGAGGCGCCCTTGCGCCTCCAGGGTCTGCATGAGCCGGCGCGCGAAGCCGAGATCGGCAAGCCCGCGCTGCTCCGACAGGGACAGCGCCAGGGTCTGGAGGTAGTTGTTGCGCAGGACGAGCCTGGCCACATCGTCGGTCATCTCGGCGAGCAGGGCGTTGCGCGCCTCCTCGTTCAGGCGTCCGTCCCGCTCCGGGGTGGTGAGGGCGATCTTGATGTTCACCTCCACGTCGGAGGTGTTGACGCCGGCCGAATTGTCGATGGCGTCGGTGTTGAGGCGAACGCCCGCGCGGGCCGCCTCGATGCGCCCGCGCTGGGTTGCGCCCAGGTTGGCGCCCTCGCCGATCACCTTGGCGCGCAGCTCGGCGCCGGTGATGCGGATCGCGTCGTTGGCGCGGTCGCCCACCTGCTCGTCGGTTTCGGTGGAGGCGCGGATATAGGTGCCGATGCCGCCGAACCACAACAGGCCCACATCGGCCCGCAGGATCGCGCTCATCACCTCGGCGGGGGTCGCCTCGGTCTTGGCGATGCCCAGCATGGCGCGCACCTCGTCGGACAGCAGGATCGATTTCGCGCTGCGCGGGTACACGCCGCCGCCCCGGGAGATCAGCGCCTTGTCGTAATCCTGCCAGCTCGACCTCGCCAGCTCGAACAGGCGCTCCCGCTCCTTGAACGAGGCTTCCGGATCCGGGTTCGGATCGAGGAAGATGTCGCGATGGTCGAAGGCCGCCACCAGCTTCAGGGCGCGGGACAGGAGCATGCCGTTGCCGAACACGTCGCCGGACATGTCGCCCACCCCCGCCACCGTGACCGGCGTGGTCTGGATGTCGATGTCGATTTCGCGGAAATGGCGCTTGACCGCTTCCCACGCGCCGCGGGCGGTGATGCCCATCTTCTTGTGGTCGTAGCCCTGGCTGCCGCCGGACGCGAAGGCGTCGCCGAGCCAATGGCCCTTCTCGATGGACAGGGCATTGGCCGTGTCCGAGAAGGTGGCGGTGCCCTTGTCGGCGGCCACCACCAGATAGGGATCGTCCCCATCGTGGCGCAGGGTGTCCGGCGGCGGCGCTACGGCGTCGCCGACGATGTTGTCGGTGAGCTGAAGGAGCGTGCGCACGAAGATGCGGTAGCTCTCGGTGCCCTCGTTGAGCCAGGCCTGCCGGTCCCCCGGGGGCGGAAGCTGCTTGGGCACGAAGCCGCCCTTGGCGCCGACGGGAACGATCACGGCGTTCTTGACCTGCTGCGCCTTGACGAGGCCCAGGACCTCCGTGCGGAAATCCTGCGGCCGGTCGGACCAGCGCAGGCCGCCGCGGGCCACCTTGCCGAAGCGCAGATGCACGCCCTCCACCCGGGGCGAATAGACGAAGATCTCGAACAGGGGCCTCGGCAGGGGCAGCCCTTCCACCTTGGCGCATTCGAACTTGAACGCGATGGTCTGGCGCGGCAGGCCGTTGGGTTCGAGCTGGAAGAAGTTGGTGCGAACGGCCGCCTCGATGAGGTTGATGAAGCGGCGCAGGATGCGGTCGTCGTCGAGGCTGGTGACTTCCTTGAGCTGATCCTCGATGGCGTCGCGGATGGCGGCCTCGGCCTCGGGCCCCGCCTCGCCGGGGCGCGGGTCGAAGCGGGCGTAGAAGAGCTTGACGATGTTGACGGTGATCGCCCCGTGGCGCGCCAGGGTCTGGGCCAGATAATCCTGCGCGTAGGTGACCTGGATCTGGCGCAGGTAGCGGCCGAGCGAGCGCACCATGGCCACATCGCGCCAGCCGAGGCCCGCCTCCAGCACGAGGCGGTTGAAGCCGTCGGATTCGGCCAGTCCCCGGAACAGGGCGAGCAGGGCCGCCTCGATGAGATCCTGGATCTCGTCGATTTGGATCGGACCGCCGGCGGCGCGCTCCAGGGCCATGTCGTGGAGCCACACCCGGTCCGACAGGCCGGTGGAGATCACCCGGTAGGTGCGCTCGTTGACCACCCGGAAGCCGAGGTTTTCCAGCAGGGGCACCCGGTCGGAGAGCGGCAGCGCCAGGCTGCGCGAGAAGACCTTGAGGTTGACGCGGGTCTCGTCGTCGCCTTCGCGGCGGTAGAGGTCCACGGCCCGCGGACGCGCCTCCGAGAGCTGCTCGAGAAGGCCGATGTCCTTGATGGCCTCCTCGGCCCCGAAGGCCTCCCGATAGGCGGCGCTGAAGGCGTCCGCATAGCGGGCCGCCAGGGAGCGCGCCCGCGGGCCGCCGATGGCGTCGGCGAGCTGATCGCGCAGGGAATCGCTCCAGGTGCGGACGATGCCGGCGATGCCCCGCTCCAGGGTCTCCTGGGACACCTGCGGCGTCTGCCCCTCGTCGCGGCCGATGATGTAGTGGGTGCGCGCCAGGGGCCCTTCCGGATAGGCCGGGTAGGACGCCGACATGCGGCCCTCGTAGATGCCCGCGAGGAACTGCCCGATGCGGATGCGCACGCTGGTGTCGTAGCGGTCCTTCGGCACGAAGACGAGCACCGACACGAAGCGGTCGAATTCGTCGGCGCGGGCCAGCGCCCGCACGCGGGGGCGCTCCGACAGGTTCATGATGTCGATGGCGAAATCGTAGAGCGTCTCCTCGTCGATCTGGAACAGCTCGTCGCGGGGATAGCTCTCGAGCACGTTGAGGAGCGCGCGGCCCGCATAGCTCGCCGGATCGAAGCCGGCCCGGGAGACGATCTTCGCCACCTTGTGGCGAAGATACGGCACCTCGCCGGTGGTGTTGGTGTAGGCGCTCGCGGTGAAGAGGCCGACGATGCGCAATTCGCCCTGGAGCTGGCCGTAGCCGTCGAACAGCTTGATGCCGATATAGTCGAGATGGGCGCGGCGGTGCACCCGGGACTTGACGTTCGCCTTGGTGATGATGAGCGCCTTCGGGCGCGCCAGGAAATCGCGGATTTCCGGGGTCATCGCCACGAGCTCGCGGCCGCGCCGGAGCACGCGCACGGAGGGGTCGCGCAGGACGCCCAGCCCTGTGCCCGCCACCGGATCGGCGGCGGTGTCGCCGGAGGGCAGCCGGTACTCGCGCAGCCCCAGGAAGGTGAAGTTGTCCCGGGCGATCCAGTCGATGAACGCGATGGCCTCGTTCACCTCGTCGTCCGGCAGCGGCGGGGGGTTGAGGCGGTAGTTGTGAACCAGCTCCGTGACCCGGGCGCGCATGCCGGGCCAGTCGTGCACCGCCACCGACACGTCCTTGTGCACCCGCCGCATGGCCTCGATGAGGCGGGTGCGGGCCTCGGGGTCGTCGATGCGGGGGAGATGGATATGGATGAAGCTCTCGCGCCGCACCCCGAGCCGGGTGGAGCCCGTGGCCTCGCCCACGAGGCGGACCAGGGCGCCCCCCGGGTCCCGCTCCACGGCCAGGATCGGGTGCGCCACGAGAAGCGGCTCATAGCCGCCGTCCACGATCTCGGCCAGGGTCGAGTCGAGCAGGAACGGCATGTTGTCGTTGATGATCTCCAGCACCGTCACGTCGCGGCGGCGGCCCTTGCGCTCGACCTCCACGTCGAGGAGGCGCACGTCCTCGCCCTCCCCGGCGCGGGGGGCCTTGAGGTGCTCGTAGGCCTCGGCGGCGAGCGCCGCCAGGGTCTGCGGCGCGTAGGAGGCCAGATCCTCCGGGGGAACCCGCCCGTAGAGATCCCGCACGAAGCTGGGCGGAACGGCCGTGTGGCCGGCTTCCAGCACGGCGACGGCCTCGGCCGTCAGTTCGCTTCCGCTGGCAGGCGTTTCCAGCTTCATGCGCGCATCCTCGCTTTTTCATCCCTGCGCGAGGGTTGCCACAGACCGGAAGGCCGCGCAACCGGAGCATGCGGTTCCGCATAAGGCGCGGGCAAGATAGGGCGGCGCGCCAACGGTTTATGCTGCCTCGGCCCGGGACGGCAGCAGATTCCGGTCGCCCCACTCCTTCAGCGCCAGGATCACCGGCTCCAGGCTGCGCCCCCTGGCGGAGAGGGAATAGTCCACCCGGGGCGGCACCTGGGCGTAGACCGTGCGGATCAGCAGGCCGTCCGCCTCGAGCTCCCGCAGCTGGCGGGTGAGCATGCGCTGGGTCACGGCCGGGATCCGGCGGCGGATCTCGTTGAAGCGGAGCGTGCCCCGCAGGAGCTTGTGGAGGATGACGATCTTCCACTTGCCGTCGATGAGGTTGAGGGCGCGCTCCACGGAGCACCCGGCCCCCTCCGCCCTGCGGGACGTGCGCGTCATGACGGTATCCTTTTCGATCCTATAGGCTTTTCATGTGCGTTCTTGCGCGGGCCGGCAGTATGGGCCAGTTTTCGCTCCTGTCCACAGGAGGCCTGCCATGCGCGCCGTCGGTTACGAGCAATCCCTTCCCATCGAGGCCGAAAACTCGCTGATCGATCTCGAACTCCCCCGCCCGGAGCCCCAGGGCCGGGACCTGCTGGTCGAGATCAGGGCCGTGTCGGTCAATCCCGTGGACACCAAGGTTCGCATGAGGGCGCAGCCGGAGCCCGGCCGGCCGAAGGTTTTGGGCTACGACGCCGCCGGGATCGTCCGGGCGACGGGCCCGGACGCGGCCCTGTTCAGGCCGGGCGACGAGGTGTTCTACGCCGGGGCCATCACCCGCCAGGGCACCAACGCCGAGTACCATGCGGTGGACGAGCGCCTCGTCGGGTCGAAGCCCGCCTCCCTCGGCTTCGAGGAGGCCGCCGCCCTGCCGCTCACGGCGCTGACCGCGTGGGAGACCCTGTTCGACCGGCTCGACATCCGCCGCCCGGTTCCGGGGGCCGCGAACGCGATCCTGATCGTCGGCGGGGCCGGCGGCGTCGGCTCGATGGCGATCCAGCTCGCCCGCCGGCTTACGGACCTGACGGTCATCGCCACCGCGTCGCGGCCGGAAACCCAGGACTGGTGCCGGGAGCTCGGGGCGCATCACGTGGTCGACCACGGCCAGCCCATCGCCGCGCAGGTGGAGGCGCTGGGCCTGGGCGCGCCGGCCCTCGCGTTCTCGATCACCCATACGGACGAGCACTTCCCCGCGATCGCCGAGCTGATCGCGCCGCAGGGACGCTTCGCCCTTATCGACGACCCGAAGGCTCCCCTCGACATCCTGCGGCTCAAGGGCAAGAGCGTGTCGATCCATTGGGAATCCATGTTCACCCGCTCCACCTTCCGAACCGCCGACATGGAGCGGCAGCACGAGATCCTGGACGAGGTCGCCCGGCTGATCGATGCGGGCACGCTCCGAACCACCCTGGCGGACGTGTTCGGCCCCATGGACGCGGCCAATCTGAGGCGGGCGCACGCCTTCATCGAAAGCGGCCGCGCCCGGGGCAAGATCGTGCTGTCGGGATTCTAGGAGCCCCCTCGCCCGGATCGGGCGCAAAAGAAAGGCCGCCTCGGTGGGCGGCCTTGTGCTTCGACTGGTGGGCCCGGTCCGCCACGCGGCCCGGAGGGCTGGGGGCTGACATATCCAGGTCGCAGCAGGACCTGGGCCATCGAGGCAACGTGGCCGTTATCGTCCCTCACTGGGGCTGCGGCTTGGCGCCAATACGGCGAAAACAAGATTTGGGCCGGAACCGGTGGGATATGCGGCCGGGCCGGGTTGATCCCGGCCTCCCGCGGACCCATCATCAGGGTCAGATCATCGTCCACGGGAGAGATCATGAGCGAAGGCGAAGTCTCAGAGCCGCTGCGCGGCGGCTCGATCCAGGGCTCGGCCCGTATCCTGCCCTTTCCCGCCGCGCCGAATCGAGTGTCCTTCGACCGTTCGGAGCTGCAGGCGATTCTCAATCTCTACGGCCGCAAGGTCGCCGCCGGCGAATGGCGCGACTACGCCATCGACTTCATGCCCGACAAGGCCGTGTTCTCCATCTTCCGACGCAGCTCGGAAATGCCCCTCTACCGGATCGAGAAGGACCCGAAGCTCGCCAGGAAGCAGGGCGCCTATTCCGTGGTCGTCTCCACCGGCCTGATCCTGAAGCGCGGGCACGCGCTCGACCGGGTGCTGCGGGTCCTCGACAAGCCGCAGGTGGTGTCCAACTAGAGAATGGGCCGGGTCGGCGGCTCCCGCATGCCGGAGCCGAGGGGGCGCTGCATGAGCACGGTGGAGAGCCAGCGCCCGTGCTTGTAGCCGATGCCCCTGATGACGCCCGCGGGCTCGAAGCCCAGGCTCCTGTGCAGGCCGATGGAACCCTTCGATTCCTCGTCCCCGATCACCGCCACCATGAGCCGGAAGTCCAGGGCCTCGCACTCCCGGATCAGGGCGGCGAGCAGCAGGCGTCCGACGCCCTGCCCCTGCGCCGCCGGAGCGACGTAGACTGAATCCTCCACCGTGGAGCGGTAGGCGGGGCGGGTGCGGTAGGCGCCCGCATAGGCATAGCCCAGGACCGCGCCGCTCTGCTCCGCCACGAGATAGGGATAGCCCCCGTCCAGGAGGGCGGCCCGCCGCTGCGCCATCTCGGCCCTGCCGCGGGGCTCGAGCTCGAACGAGGCCGTGCCGTGCGCGACCGCATGGGCGTAGATGGCGGCAATGCCGTCAAGATCGGCCTCGGCGGAGGGACGCACGAGGATGCTCATGGGTTTTCCTAGATCCACGGGTTTTTCTAGATCATGGTCGGGCCGGAGGGGAATAGGGTCCGGCTGCGGGGAGATGTCTTTTCCACCCGCTTCGAGGTTAGCATGAGGCGTCATGGGAAAGGCCCGCGGGTGAACCAGATCGGCGCAGGCGAGACGCGG
>DATHAU010000475.1:0-2548 GCA_035296545.1 Microvirga sp. | reverse complement strand
TGGCTCAAGGTCGGCATGAATCCGGCCGGGGTCGCGGTGATCGACCCGCACCCTTCCGACGAGATGGCGCGCTACTGCTCCGGGCGGGGGATCGCCCTCAACCCGGCGAACCCCCTTGCGCCCGACGTGCTCGTGCTCGCGGTCAAGCCGCAGATGCTGGACGAGGCCGCCGCGCCGCTGAAGGCGCTGCTCGGGCCGGAGACCCTGATCGTCTCCATCCTGGCCGGCAAGACCATCGGCAACCTGCGCAGCAGGCTTCCCAGCGCGGCGGCGGTGGTGCGCGCCATGCCGAACCTGCCCGCCAGCATCGGCCGCGGCGCGACGGGAGCCGCCGCGAGCCCCGAGGTGAGCGAAGGCCAGCGCCTGATGGCGCATGCGCTTTTGTCCAGCAACGGCATCGTCGAGTGGCTGGATTCCGAGGACCTGATCGACGCGGTGACGGCCCTCTCCGGCTCCGGCCCGGCCTATGTGTTCCATCTGGTGGAGTGCCTCGCCGAGGCAGGGGCCGCCGCCGGGTTGCCGCCGGACCTGGCCCAGCGCCTGGCGCGGGCGACGGTGACCGGGGCGGGCGAGCTTCTGTTCCAGAGCGACCTGCCCCCCGCCACCCTCCGGCAGAACGTCACCTCCCCCGGCGGCACCACGGCGGCGGCCCTGGAGGTTCTGATGAGGGAAGAGCAGGGGCTCAAGGCCCTCATGCGCGAGGCCGTGGCCGCGGCCAAGCGGCGGGCGGGTGAGCTCTCGGGCTAGGGCGTTTTCCGCAGGGGGCCTTTCCCCTCTCCCGAGTGGGAGAGGGGCAGGGGTGAGGGCAGGACGGTTCTTCAGCAAAGCGCCCACGCCTCCGCTCACCACCGGCTGTGCTCGTATCGGAGAGGGCCTTCCCTCACCCTGCTCGCTGACGCGAGTGACCCTCTCCCACCCGGGAGAGGGAGATGCGTCGCGTTTCCGCACTCCCTAGATCATCCTTCGAGACAGACCTGATGGTCCTCCTCGGGATGAGGCGGTGGTGTCGCGATGCGCCGTGCCGCAGGGCGGGCGGATCGCACTTGCGCGAAGGACGCCCTAGATAAAGACCCGAGAGATTCACCTTCAGAGGATGCCATGACAGACGCTCCCACCGACAAGCGACAGGCGATCGTCGACGCCCTGATGGATCTCGCGGCCAGGCGCCCCTGGCGCGAGATCGAGATCAACGACGTGGCGCAGGCGGCCCATGTCTCCCTGGCCGAGTTCCGCGACCTGTTCCCCTCGAAGGGGGCGGTGCTGGGGGCCCTGTCGCGGCGGATCGACCGTCAGGTGCTGGAGGGAACCACCGAGGATCTCGCGGGCGAGCCGGCCCGGGAGCGCGTGTTCGACGTGATGATGCGCCGCTTCGACGCCCTGGCCCCCTACAAGGAGGCCCTGCGGCGCATCTTCCGGGACCTGCAATACGATCCCCTGTCGCTCGCCGCCCTCAACCAGGTTTCGCTCAACTCCATGCGCTTCATGCTGGCCGCCGCAGGGATCGGCACGGAAGGGCCCCTCGGCGGGCTGAAGCTCCAGGGGGCGGTGCTGGTCTACTCCAACACCATGCGCACCTGGTTCGAGGACGACGATCCGACGCTCGCCCGAACCATGGCCCGGCTCGACCGGGAGCTGCGCCGCAGCGAGCGCATCCTGGAAGGCGCCGAGGACCTGCGCCGCCTGGCGGCTCCGTTCCGGGCCCTGGGGCGGGCGCTCATGGAAGGCCGCCGCTCCACGAGGCGGGGGCAAAGCCGCCAGGACGACGGCGACGCGAGCAATCCCGCAGCCGCCATCTGATCGGGGATCCCATGGACCAGGCCCGCACGGAAACGCCCATCGCGTTCGACGACTTCCTGAAGGTGGACATCCGGGTCGGGCGGATCGTCGCCGCCGAGCCGTTCCCGCAGGCCAGGAAGCCGGCCTTCAAGCTCACCATCGATTTCGGCCCGGGGATCGGCCTCAAGCGCTCCTCGGCGCAGATCACCGTGAACCATTCCCCGGACGACCTGGTGGGCTCCCAGGTTCTGGCGGTGGTGAACTTCCCGCCGCGCCAAATCGGCCCCTTCCTGTCCGAGGTCCTCACCCTCGGCGTGCCGGATGCGGACGGAAACGTCATGCTCATCCGGCCGGACCGGGACGTGCCCCTGGGCGGGCGACTTTACTAGGCCGGCCGGGGACGGTTTCAGAACCGACATCCGGGATGCGGAGCGGAGCCGGGCTTTCGAATGTAGCGCCAGGCTCTCCTTCCCACTCGTCTCAGGCTTGCCTGAGATGAGCTTTACCGACGCACGTACCGCGACCTGCTCTCCTCCCCCTTGTGGGGAGGAGGTGGAGGTGGGGGTGTTTGCGCCAGACCTTCATAGGCTATCGCTCACACCCCCACCCTGGCCCTCCCCACAAGGGGGAGGGAAAAGGAGGCGCGGCTCCGAGCCAGGGATTCCCTTCCCCTGCGAGGGCTTGCGCCCTCTCCGGCCGGGAATGACACTGAGGGTCTGACTAGGTGTCATCCCCGGCGAGCCGAAGGCGAGGGAAGGGGATCGCGTGCAGG
>DATHAU010000474.1:0-4772 GCA_035296545.1 Microvirga sp. | reverse complement strand
TCCGCGGTTGTGGCGGGTTTGTGCGCCCTGAAAGGTCCGCTCCACGGCGGCGCGCCGGGCCCCGTGCTCGACATGCTCGACGCCATCGGAACGGCGGAGAATGCGGAAGGCTGGCTTGACGACGCTATCGCGCGGGGCGAGCGCCTCATGGGCTTCGGCCACCGCATCTACCGGGTGCGCGACCCGCGGGCGGACGTGCTCAAGGCCGCGGCTGGCCGCCTCAAGGGCCGCCGCAACCGCATCGCCCTTGCGGAGGCGGTGGAGGCCGCCGCCCTGAAGGTGCTGGAGCGCCGCAAGCCGGGACGCCGCCTCGACACCAACGTGGAGTTCTACACCGCCCTGCTGCTGGAGGCCCTCGGAGTCCTGCGGGCGGGCTTCACGCCCCTGTTCGCGGCCGGCCGCGCGGCGGGCTGGGCGGCGCACGCCATCGAGCAGGAGCGGACCGGCCGCATCATCCGGCCCCAGTCGCGCTATGTGGGGCCGCGGCCGGCGCAGGCCGCTTGACCCCAGCGCGAAGAGCCGTGCTAAGGCGCAAGAGCCGCGCGACGGCGCTCCCGGCTGGCCTCCGGCCAGAGCGCCTTCGCGTCGTAATAGGCCTCGAAGGCGGGTACGCCGTCCGGCAGCCCGACCCAGGGCAGTTTCGAGCGTGTGTAGATATGCACATCCGGTGAAAGGGCGGCCGGATCGTCCAGGGTGCCGACGCGCACAAAGCGGATGGCCTGGCGTCCGCCATAGTCGCTCCAAAGGGCGGTCCGGCAGGCGGGGCAGCGGTGGATGCGATGGGGAAGACCGCTATCGGTCGGCACCTCCACCGGCGTCGGATCGCCCGACAGGAGGCTCACCCGGTCGGCCTCGATCAGCGCATTGATCACGAAGGCGCTGCCTGTCTGCCGCTGGCAGTCGCGGCAATGACAGCAATGGACGAACATCGGCGCCGATCGCATCCGAAACCGCACCGATCCGCAGGCGCATCTTCCCTCAAGGCTGTCCGTCATCGTTCCCCCTGGCGTTTCCGGCCAGGATAGAATGAATGCCGCCAGGGCATCTAGAGCTGTTTCCACACCTGTGGGGCGGCCCGTCTCCTGTCGCGCCGTGTCGGCCTCACACGTGCTGACCGCCATTGATGTGCAGCTCCGCGCCGTTCACGTAGGAACTCGCGTCCGTGCAGAGGAAATAGATCGCCTTCGCCACCTCGTCGGGGGTGCCGAGCCGCCGCATGGGAACCTGCTCGACGATCTTTTCCGTGCCCGGCGAGAGGATCGCCGTGTCGATCTCTCCCGGCGAGATGGCGTTCACGCGCACGCCCAGGGGGCCGAAGTCGGCCGCCATCTCGCGGGTGAGGCCGGCGAGCGCCGCCTTCGAGGTGGCGTAGGCCGCCCCCGCGAAGGGATGGACGCGGGAGCCCGCGATGGAGGTGACGTTGACCACCGAGCCCCGGGCCTTGGTCAGCTCGTCCACCAGGCCGCGGGCCAGCATGATCGTGGCGAAAAAGTTCACCTGGAACACCCGCAGCCAGTCCTCGTGGCGGGTGTCCAGGGCCCCGAGGCGGGAGCCCCCCTCGCCCTTGGGCGAGATGCCCGCGTTGTTGACCAGGGCATGGAGCACGCCCCCGTCCGGGGCGAGCCGCTCCTTCACCTCGCCGATGGCCCGGCGCGTGTCGTCCGCATCGGCCAGATCCACCTGAAGGTGATCCTCGGGCCCCATCTCCCATGGGCAGTTCTCCGGGAAGCCGTGGCGCGAGCAGGTGATGACCCGCCACCCCGCCGCCGAGAAGCGTTTCACGGTGGCGTGTCCGATGCCCCGGCTGGCGCCGGTGAGCAGCATGACGCGGCGGGTGGAGGAGCCGGATGAAGACATGGGCGATCCCTGTCGAAAGGCGCGGTCATTTGAATCGCGGCGCGAGAAGCGGCGCTCGGTTTCACGGGTAAAGCCGCGCCTTGCGCCAGCCCTCTCCCTCCCGGGTGAACACCACCCGGTCATGGAGCCGGAACGGCTTGTCCTGCCAGAACTCGATGGACACCGGGGCGATGCGGAAGCCCGTCCAGTAGGGCGGGCGCGGCACCTCGCCGATGGCGTATTTCGCGGTGTTGACGGCCACCGCCTTCTCCAGGGCGAAGCGGCTCTCCAGCGGGCGCGACTGCTGGCTGGCCCAGGCGCCGATGCGGCTGTCCCGGGGGCGGCTCTGGAAATAGGCGTCCGCCTCCTGGTCGCTCACGGGGGTCACGGGGCCGCGGGCGCGGATCTGGCGGCGCAGGCTCTTCCAGTGCAGGACGAGGGCGGCCTTCATCTGCCCCAGGAGCTCGCGGCCCTTGTTGGACTCCGTGTTGGTGTAGAACACGAAGCCGTTCTCGTCGAACCCTTTGAGCAGCACCATGCGCACATTGGGCAGCCCGTCCGGGTCCACGGTGGCGAGCGCCATGGCGTTGGGATCGTTGATTTCGGAAGCCTTCGCCTCCTCCAGCCAGGACCGGGCCAGGGCGAAGGGCTCTTCGGCTTCGGTGAAGTCACCGGTTGTTAACGCGTTCACTGTTTTATCTCGAGGTGTGACTTTTCGTATTGGGGGACCCGACGCGTGCCGTGGACCGATCCGCGCCGTTATAGATCAGATGCCATCCTGCGCGAAGCCATGAAAATCCTGGCGGCGGGGATCGTCGCCCTGCTGCTGGGCGCGTGCAGCCTGTCCGTCGGCGTCATGGGCCTCAAGGAAGACGAGCCGGAGGCGACCGGGGCGATCACCCCCGCGGCGGCCATCCCCCTGTCGCCCCACCTGAACGAGGAGGATTGGCGGCGGGCCAAGGCGGCCCTGGCGGTGGCCCTCGATCCTCAGGGTCCGGGCACCCAGGTGTCATGGGACAATCCCGACACCGCCATGAAGGGCTCCTTCACGCCCACGGGCGCTCCCTATGTGAAGAACGACGAGATCTGCCGGGCCTTCTCGGCCCATCTCAGCGGCCCCGCGGCGGCCTCCCTCCAGGGGGCTGCCTGCCGCCCCTCCGGCGGCGAATGGACGATCAAGGACATCAAACCCGCGAAGGCCACTGCCAAAGCCTAGCATCCCCCAGCGGCAGGCGTTGCAGGCGGGCAACACTTTCCCCATATGGTCCTCAGTTCCGGTGGGCGCCAGCCCCTTCATCTGACGGCTCATGGATTCGAAGATGCGCAACCCCTACGACGTTCTCGGCGTGCCACGCTCCGCCAACGAGGCGGACATCAAGAAGGCGTTCCGCAAGCTTGCCAAGGCCTACCATCCCGACCGCAACAAGGACGATCCCAAGGCCAAGGACAAGTTCGCCGAGGTCAACGCCGCCTATGAGATCCTGGGCCATGAGGACAAGCGCGGCCAGTTCGACCGGGGCGAGATCGACGCGGAGGGCAAGCCGCGCTTCCAGGGCTTCGAGGGCTTCGGCCGCGGCGGGGCCCGGCCGGAGGATTTCGGCGGCTTCAACTTCAATGGGGGCGGCGGCGGCTTCGCCGGGCGGCGGGCCAACCGCGGCGGCTTCGGGGCCGAGACCGGGGACGACTTCTTCTCCCAGCTCTTCGGCGACGCCTTCCGCCAGGCGGGCGGCGACGGGATGCGCCAGGGGCGCGGCCGGCCGCAATCCCAGAAGGGCGAGGACGTGTCCGCCACCCTCACGGTGACCCTGGAGGAGGTGGCCGGCGAGGCCAAGAAGCGCGTCACCCTGCCCACGGGCCGCGACGTGGACGTGGTCATTCCCAAAGGCGTGGCCGACGGGCAGGTGATCCGCCTGCGCGGGCTGGGGCAGGGGGCTCCCGGCGTCGACCCGGGGGATGCGCTCCTGACCATCAGGATCGCCCCCCACGAGCTCTTCGCCATGGAAGGGTCCAACCTGCGCCTGCGGCTGCCCATCGAGATCGAGGAGGCCATCCTCGGCAGCCTCGTGCGCGTGCCGACCCTGACCGGCGCGGTGGACATGACGATTCCGCCCATGACCAATTCGGGCCGCACCTTCCGCCTGCGCGGCAAGGGCCTGCCCGGCAAGGCCGGGACGGGCGACCTGCTGGTCACCATGGAGATCAGGCTCCCCGAGGCCGTGGACGAGGGCCTGATGGAGTATGCCCGCAAGCGGCGCTCGGCCAAGGCGCAGCCGTAACAAAGCCGGCTTATTGCGTCCCCAACCTCGCAAGCGCGCCGATGAGGCCTTCCCCCCCGCCCTCCGGTCGGCTAAGAAGCCGTCTTTCTGACCTGTCCAGCGACGATCTAGGTGAACTATGGCGGAGACAACGGCGCGCGGCATCCTGGCCGGCAAGCGCGGCTTGATCATGGGCGTGGCGAACAACCGTTCGATCGCGTGGGGCATCGCGCAGGCGGCCCGCCAGCACGGGGCCGAACTCGCCTTCACCTACCAGGGGGACGCCCTGAAGAAGCGCGTCGAGCCCCTGGCCCGGGAACTCGACGGCGCGGTGGTCGGCCATTGCGACGTGACCGACGGCGCCACCATCGACGCGGTGTTCGACGAGGTGGGCAGGCTCTGGGGCTCCCTGGACTTCGTGGTCCATTGCATCGCCTTCTCGGACAAGGACGAGCTGACCGGCCGCTACGTGGAGACGAGCGAGGGCAACTTCACCAAGTCCCTGCTCATCTCCTGCTATTCGTTCACGGCCGTCGCCCAGCGGGCCGAGAAGCTGATGAACGCGGGCGGGTCCCTGCTCACGCTCACCTATTACGGGGCCGAGAAGTGGATGCCGCACTACAACGTCATGGGCGTGGCCAAGGCGGCGCTCGAGGCGTCGGTGCGCTACCTCGCGGCGGA
>DATHAU010000473.1:0-3053 GCA_035296545.1 Microvirga sp. | reverse complement strand
GGTGCTGCTCGACGATGACCTCAAGGTGCAGAACACCTGGTACGGCGGCGAGCTGGTGGTGGAGAACGCCAGGATCACGCCGGTGCTGGATCGGGCGCTCTCCAGCCGCTACCGCTATCCCGACGAGGCCTATCGCACGGTTCACGTGCCGAACGTGCCGAAGCTGGTTCCGGACCTGCCGGAGGCGGCCTGCACCGCCAACGTGATCCGCGTCGCCCTGCCGGGCATCGTGCTGTTCCACGACAAGGTGCGGCTGGACAAGGCGGAGAGCTGGGACGCGCTGCTCTCGGCCAACGACCTGACCTTCGTGACGGTGATCGAGCGGCACGGGCGTAACGGAGGCGTGGCCCACGGGCTGCTCAAGGATTTCGGCCTCAGGAGCGGCGCGGTGGCGAGCAGCGTCGGCCATGATTCCCACAACCTCATCGTGGCCGGCGCCAACGAGGCCGACATGCGCCTCGCCCTCGACACGATCATCGCGTCGCAAGGCGGCGTCTGCGTGGTGAACGGGGGCCGGGTGGAGGCCATGGTGCCCCTGCCGATCGCGGGCCTCCTGTCCGACAAGCGGGTCACGGAGGTGGCGGCGGAAACGCGGGCCCTCAAGGAGGCCTGGGAGAGGGCGGGCTGCAAGATCCCCTACATGGGCTTCAACCTGATCCCCCTCTCGGTGATCCCGGAAATCCGCATCACCGACAAGGGCCTGGTGCTCGTGCCGGAGATGACGCTGGCGCCGCTCTACGAGGGGTGAGGGGAATCCACGCTTCCGCGGTGCCACCCTCGCGCGTCATCCGCCCCGGGGGTGGGGATCCATAAACACGACGCTTGGAGGAAGGGCGGGACGGTCTGCGCTTCACCCTCGACGGTCAGCGGTTATGGATCCCGGGCTCCGCTGGGCTGCCCCGGGATGACAGAGGGTGTGAATGGATCCCCTTCCCTCGCTTCGCTCGCCGGGGATGACACTGGTGAGCCGCTCCGTGTCATTCCCGGCCGGAGCGCAGCGGAGGGGAAGGGAATCCACACCGCTGCCCTCGCAGGTGGCACCTCTGGTTTCCCTCCCCCTTGTGGGGACGAGAGCCGGTCGCGCTTCCTGCACAAGACAAAACCCGCCACCGGTCTGCCTGTAACGGTGAAGGGGGCGCTACCGCGCCGCGCCTTCGATGCGGCGGACGGCTTCGTGCATCGCCTCCACGAAGGCGGGGTTGCCGTAGAGGTCGTTGTGTCCGGCCTCCGGGACGGTGCGGTCCAGGACCAGGTTCGGGATCGCCCCGCGCAGGGGCTCGCTGCGCCGGGCCGGCACGATGGTGTCGCGGCCGGCGACGATGAGGGCCGTGGGGGTGGGCCGGTCGCGCAGGAGGTCGAGGCTCGGCATCCGGTGGCGCAGGAGCAGGCCCACGGGGGCCCAGGGGAAGTGCTCCTTGGCCAGGGCTTCCAGGGAATCGAAGGGCGTGACCAGGATCGTGCCCGCAAGAACCCGGTGATGGGCCAGATGGGCCGCCACGCCGCTGCCGATGCTGAAGCCCACCGCGATGACCCGCCGCGGGCCGTCCTGCTGGAGGTGATCGAAGATCGCAAGCGAATCGGCCAGCAGGGCCGCGGCGCTCGGCTCGCCGCCGCTCGGGGGATAGCCCCGGTAGTGGAAGGCGACCACCTCGCGATCCGGGAACAGGCCGTGCAGGTAGAGCGCCATGGCGTCCGCGTTCCAGGCGTTGCCGCCGAAGCCGAGAAGCAGGGGCCCGGTCCCGGAGGAACCGGCTTTCGGTCCGAGCCGGACGCCCGCGAGCGGGACGCCGTCGGGGGTCGCAAGGGCGAGCCGTTCGGCGGAAGGCGGCAGGTCGGGCCGGTTGGCCGCCGCCATCCCGGCCGGGAACAGGAGCCGGGTCTGGGCCATCGCCACGAGGGCCACCATGCCGGCGAAGAGAAGCGCCGCCGCGAGCGCAAGATAGACGATCCACATGGGCGCGAGCCTATGACCGGGAGCCGTTTTCAGGGTTCAGTCCTCCGCCGCATCGACGGTCCGCCGCCCGGCCAGCTCCCGGGCGCGGGCCAGGAGATCCCCCAGGTCCTGCCGGAACTGCTCGAAGGCGAAGCGCAGGGCGAAGACCTGGCCGAAGGCGTCCCCCGGCAGGTCGCGCAGGATGGCGTCGGAGCGCAGGCTCTCGGTCTGGGCCACGAGGGCCTGCACGGCGATCCGGAAGGCGTCGGGGCTGGGGGGCGGGGTCCGGTTCTTCAGGGAGGCCGACAGGTCGGAGAGCAGCCGGCAGGTGGCGCCGCGCAGGGCGTCGAGCGACGGGCCGAGCCTGTCGAGCAGGGGGGCGGGCAGGGGATTGGCGGCGGCGCGGCCCACCATCACCAGATCGTGGCGGACCCGGTAGAGGGTGCGGATGAGCGGCTCCGGGTTGGCCTCGTCGGTGAGGTGGCTCGCCCGCTCCCGCATGGCCTCGTCGGCCGCGGCCTCCGCCTGCTTGAGGGCGGCGCGGATCTGCGGGTGCAGATTCTGGAGGGAGGCCCGGCCGCCTGGGGCCCCGGTGAGCTCGTCGATGAACACGGCCACCAGATCCCCATTGAGGGACACCACCCTGGCGGCGGCCTCCCCCATGAGGGTGTGGGCGCGGGCCGGAAACACGAACAGGGCCACCACCACGCCCACCACGTTCCCTAAGGTGATCTCGGCCACCCGGTCGAAGGCCGACGCCAGGGGGCCGATCTCCTGCCCGGTGGGCGGCAGCAGCATGATGAGGGAGGTGACCGGCGCGACCCGGAAGCCCGGGCTCACCGCCGCCAGGAGCGCCAGGGGAAACAGGGCCGCCACCACGGCGAGGCCCAGGCTCACGGGGCAGGAGTGGGGCAGCAGGGCCGCGATGATCCCGCCATAGGCCGCCCCCGCCAGGGTGCCGCTGAACCGGTCGAGGGCCGCCTTGAGGGAGCCGCCGACGCTGGTCTGCATCACCACCACGGCCGTGATGGCGGCCCAATAGCCCTGGGGAAGGTCGAGGGCCCTGGTGACGGCGAAGGCCAGGGTTCCGGCGATGGTCACCCGCAGGGCGAGCTTCATC
>DATHAU010000472.1:0-2888 GCA_035296545.1 Microvirga sp. | reverse complement strand
AAGGCAAGCCCGATCCTGACCCTGCGCAATACCGCGGAGCGGCTCTCGGAGACGCATGAACTGCCTAAGCGGCAAGCCAACGAGATGCTGACCCAGATGGTGGAGATGATCGCCAAGAGCCTGAAGAAGGGCGAGAAGATCCGCCCGACGGGTCTCGGCATTCTGCAGGTGCGCAAGCGGGCTGCTCGCCACGGGCTACAACCCGCAGACCGGCGAGCCGATCAAGATCAAGGCCTCGAAGAAGATTGCCTTCAGGCCTGCCGAGGCACTCAAAGACGCCATCCGAGCGTTGCCCAACGCCAACATGGAAGCACGCAGGTGTATGGTATCAGGGCCATGGGCGAGGTGCTGATCCAACGTCAGGTCATGCAGGGGAGGTGCTCAGGGTCTTCGCCTTGCTGTTGCCCTGCCCGATAAGCCTCCAGGCGTGTGCAAGTGCCCGTTACTGGTCGCGGATCTTGCGCCTGTCCTGACGAACGCTTTAGTTGCCCGAAGTCGTCGATGAGCTGGATGCCCTTGCCGGACCTGTACCCACACACACCACGAGCGAAGGGAGCGTGATCACACTTCAGTATCAACTACGAGTTCAATGCTGTGATCTAGGAGGCGCGGCTCCCACGCGAGCTGAATGATACGCCCGGGTCCGATTTCGTGGACTGCCGCCAGTTCAATGCGGCCGAACACTGGCTTAGCTCGGCCCTCAACTGGCTGCGTGACCCCTCGGCGCGGTTGCTCTCGCCCCTACTGTAGGGCTGAAGCCCTGCGCCAGCGGCTTGGCTGCGCCCCGGGTCAAGGTGTAACATTCCATGTCAGGTATGCGACGCGCCAACATGATCCGCCATGTTAGCGCCGCGGGAGCCGAGCGGCCTGGCAGGACCATCTGTGCTGTCTTTCGCAGTCTGGTGCTCCATCTCTGCGTTGAGATCAGCCCCGAGAAGGACAATCACCACCGACAGCCAGATCCAAACCATGAACCCAACGCCGGCACCCAGCGAGCCGTAGGTTTTGTTGTAGCTGTCGAAGTTGGCAACATACCAGGAGAACAGCATCGACGCCGCAAGCCAGAGCACAGCCGCCGTGACACTGCCCCAAGTTACCCAGCGCCACTTCGGATCACGGCGGCTTGGGCCGTAGCGGTAGATAACGGCCAGCCACATGCACACGACCACGAGAAGAACTGGCCAGCGCAGGATGGCCAAGAGGCGTTCGGCCGGGGTCACGAAGCCCACGAAGGTGAGAACGACTGGCGCGACCACCACCGCGCTGATGGCCACGATGATGAAGCCGATCATTCCAAGTGTGAGCAGAAATGTTGTAGCGTAGAAACGTAGCAGACTGCGCTTCTCCTTCTCGCCGTAGACGACGTTAAGAGCATCGAAGAGAGCCGAAACCCCTGAATTCGCACACCAAAGTGCCACCAGAAAGCCAACAATGAAAGCGACGCTCAGGGTATCACTGCGTTGAGTGACAATCAGTGTGATCTGCTCTCCAATCAGCTCCAGCACCCCACCAGGCAAAATACCAGCAAGAAGGGACAGGTGGCCCCTGATCGTGCTGGTATCGGCAAAGAGCCCATAGAGCGACACGATCGTCGCCATCGCGGGGAAGACGGCTAGCAGCGCGAAGAAGGCGACCCCGCCTGAGGTCGACAGGATCCGATCCTCCGAGATCCCCCAGAAGACCCGCCAGAGAATGTCCTTCCAGCCCCGGACAGGGATCTCCGCGGGTGTGTTGGCCTCCCGTCCCCGATTAGGCTCACGGGCGCGGGTGCGATCGTCCACCAGCTCTGCAGGAGCATCCTCTTCTCCGACCTTGGAGCGCCAATCTTCTCCGTGTTCATTCATGAGACACCGCTAAGCTAGCCAAAGACCTCTCGAATGGAACGATCATGCGTGACCATGAGGTGTTTCGGGACCTTTCCGCGTTAACCCCGCGATAGACCTTCTGGCTCCTTCGCTTAACGGAAAACCTAGCTGTGTCAGACTGCGGAGATATCTTGTCAACTGGCTCAACGTTCCTCGGGTGGGCTTCGGTGGTTGCGCTAGGGATCGCCTGGGATGCGCATGTCAAGTTCAGGGCTCTGTTGCAAACCCCCCGACCTGATGAGTTGGAGATGATTCCAGTTTGGGAGCGGCGCAGTTTCCTCTGGCGAACCATCGGGATCGCGACATCTGGTTTTTCACTCCTTTGTTTTGGCATAGGGACAGGTTTAGTGAACCGCACCTGAGGCGCAGCCCTGACTGTCTTCCGTGCGGCCGCAGCGGTGGCCTGCATCACCCAACCTCGCTATCATTCCTGGTTGCTGAGCTGTACTTCAGATCTATGCGTCTAAATCCGCTCGAACTAAACAGAGTCTCTAGGATCGGTGAAGGTACTAACGAATTCGCCGAGGTAGACGGGCGCAGAGTTTTCACGAGGCGAGCAAGCTGGTCATGCGTGCGCTGCGGCAGGCGAGGTGGGTTCCGTCGCGAATCCGGAGCAGGAATGAGAGAGGAGCACATGCTGCGTGTTAAGCTCATGCGGCGAGCAGACCGAACTGCTGAGCGAGTGACGGCTTCGGATTGCGGGCATACTTCGCCTGCTGTTTGCGCATCCTATGGATCATCTATGCCGCGCTTACCGTAACTATGGCTTTAGGTGGTTCAACTGTGTCTCGTCTGGCGAGTTCAATGCACTTGGCCGTAGCCGCACGCAATGTCGCAGCAACAAGGTCCGCCCGTGCGGCCTCGCGCAGGCTCTCGGCAGCCGCGGCGTCAGCAACCCAGCATCCCAGCAGGATCGTTGCCTGTGGCATCTTCCGCCGCAGGCGACGCACCGCATAACGCATGTGCGCCGGGCTGCCGGCATCGAGATAGGATAGACACACCAAGGGGGTATCCGCAGCCTCA
>DATHAU010000471.1:0-3890 GCA_035296545.1 Microvirga sp. | reverse complement strand
AGCGCATTGCCGCGCCCGATCAGCGCCTCCACGTCGCCGGGGGACGCGCGCAGGATCTCGGTGAAGACCGGGATGGCCGCCTCCTGCTGGCTGCTCCAGGCAAGCGCCCGGGCGAGGCCGAGCTGCCCGGCCCGCCTGTCGGCGGCGCTGAGGCCTGCTTCCTGCAAAACCTCCTGGAAGAGCGGAATGGCCCTGAGCGGCTGGCCCGCATAGAGGACCTTTTCGGCATATTCCCGCAGCAACTCCCTGCGGCGTCCGGGCGTCACGGCAAAGGCCCGCTCGAACAGGGACGCCGCCTCCGCATTGGCGCCCTGCTCCGCGGACTTGCGCGCCGCCCCGACGAGCGCGTCCGACAGGGCCTTGCGCGCCTCGTCGTCGCGGGGGTTTTCCCGCAGGATCGCCTGCCAGGCGGGAACGGCCTCACGAAACTGGCTGCTCCAAAGGAGCGCAAAGGCAAGCCCGCGCCGCACCCGGCGGCGCTCGGCCTCGGGCCGGTCCCCCTGGCGCAGCGCCTCGCGATAGAGCGGCACCGCCCGCGCCGGATCGCCCGAGTAGGTGATCTGCTCGGCATATTCCGGCAGCAGCTCCTGGCGGCGCGCCGGGGCCGTGCTCATGGCCCGCCGGAAAAGCTCCGCCGCATCCGCATTGCGGGCGCGCTGCGCGGTCTGGCGCGCCGCGCCTGTGAGGGCGTCCGAGAGCGCTTTTCGCGCCTCGTCGTCGCGCGGGTTCGCCTGCAGGATCGCGCTCCAGGCCTCGACGGCCTCCCGGAACCCGCTGCTCCAGAGAAGGGCGAAAGCCAGCGCCCGGTTCACCTGCGGGCGATCCGCGGCGGGCAGATCCCGCCGGGCCAGAACCTCCCGGTAGACCGGCACCGCCCGTCCCGGCTCGCCCGAATAGGCAAGCTGATCCGCATATTCGCGGGCGACCTCGCCGCGCCGGCCCGGATTGAGGCCGATGGCGCGCTCGAACAGCAGGGCGGCCTCCTTGTTGGCCCCGCGCCCTGCGGCCTCGCGAGCCGCCGCGATGGCGGCGTCCGCAGGCGAGGCGGGCTGGGCTGCGGCAGGAGGGCCCAGAGGCGGCCCGGCGCTCGGGCCGGCTGGCGCAGGCTGGCGCTCCGTTCCGGCGCGGGCGTCCGCGAGCCCCTGCCGGGCTTGGGCGTCGTTCGGGTCCTGCCGCACCACGTCCTCGAAGGCGCCTGCCGCCTCCCGGAACTGGCCGCTCCAGAGCAGCGCGAAGGCAAGGCCGCGCCGCAGCCGCCGCTGCTGGTCCTCCGGGCGGCTGCCGTCGCGCAGGGCCTCCCGATAGAGCGGCGCCGCCCCTGCGGGCTGGCCCGCATAGCTCGTCTGCTCGGCATATTCCGGCAGCAGTTCCTGACGCCGTTCGGGAGCCGTGCCGATGGCCCGCCCGAACAGGGCGGCCGCGTCCGCGTTCCGGGACCGTTCGGCGGCCTGGCGCGCCAGACCCACCAGCGCATCGGACAGGGCTTTCCTGGCTTCCGCGTCGGCGGGGCTCCCGCGCAAGATGCTCTCCCAGGCTCCGACCGCCTCCTGAAAGCCGCTGCTCCAGAGAAGAGCGAAGGCGAGGCTGCGGCCGGCCCGCTGGCGGGTTGCTGGATCGAGGCCGCTGTCGGCCAGGCGCTCGCGATACAGGGGAACGGCTTCGGCGGGCCGTCCCGAATAGGCGAGCTGATCGGCATATTCGAGGAGCAGTTCGCCCCGGCGCTCGGGACTTGCCGCGATCGCCTGCTCGAACAGACGGGCCGCCTCGTTGTTGTCGTTGGTGGAAGCCGCCTGCCGTGCGCGCTCCACGACATCCTGGGAGCCTTGGTTCTGGGAGCTTTGGGCCCAGGCGGGAGAGGACGCTAGGCCGAGGCTCAGAAGCACGAACAGGCGCGCGAGTCGCGTTCGAAGGGCAGGCCTGCATGGAAGCATGACGGGAGGTCTCGAATCGCGAAGCGCGGTTGGTGAGGTGGATGCGAGGTCTTGTCTTGAAACAAGCGAAGTTTAGGTCTCAAGTCTGATATGTCTATTCGACCTCTTCCCTAGAGATAACGGGACCTTATCGCTCGTGCGTAACCCCGTTGCCTGCGTGCCCGGAGACGTTCCGCTTGCCCCGCTCTGCCTCGCGCTTTCAAACGCAAACGCCCTGGACTCCCCTGCCCTACTCGCCGCTGCACGAAACGATATGGCAGTTCCTCGCCACATCGAGCCTCGTCTTCGGCACCTGGTACTTGGGATGGCGGTGGCTCGGCTCGATCAACTACGACGCCCTGTGGTTTGCCGTGCCGCTGCTGATTGCGGAAACCGGCTCGTTCATCGGCCTCGTGCTGTTCACGGTCAATCTCTGGTCGGCGAAATCCCCCGCGCCCGGTCCCCTGCCCGCCAGCATCCGCGAATGCACCGACGATCCGCATACGCCGGACCGGCCCGTCGCCGTCGACGTGTTCTTCGCCACCTACAGCGAGGACCCGGACCTCGTCCGCAAGGGATTGAGGGAGGCCAAGCGGCTGACCTATCCCCATCCCATCGACCTGCAGATCCATGTGCTCGACGACGGCAAGCGGCCCGCCATGGAGGCGGTGGCGCGGGAGGAAGGGGTGAACTACATCACCCGCTCCGACAATGTGGGGTTCAAGGCCGGCAACCTGCGCAACGCCATGACGGTGACGTCCGGCGACTTCATCCTCATCTGCGACGCGGACATGCAGCCCTTCCCGACCTTCCTGGAACAGACCCTCGGCTATTTCCGCGATCCCAAGGTGGCCTGGGTGCAGACGCCGCACTGGTTCCACGACATTCCTCCGGGCGTGCCGCTCCCGGCCGCCCTGGAGCGGTGGCTGGGAGCGGCCGGGAGCGGCATCGGCCGCGCGTTCGAGCGGGTCTTCGGGCCCGTGCAGATCGGAGAGGACCCCTTCGCCAACGATCCCCAGCTCTTCTTCGACGTGATCCTGCGGCGGCGCAACTGGGCCAATGCCAGCTTCTGCTGCGGCGCGGGCTCGATCCATCGCCGGGAGGCGGTGATGGAGGCCGCTCTCAGGCAATGGTCCGACCAGGTGTCGGCGGCGGCAGGGCGCAACGAGAAGGCCGCCCGCCGCCTCACGGGCGAAGACGCCATCATGGATTCCGTCGGCGACATGATGCGGTGGCAGAGCGCCCTGGAGCAGGAGTTCCAGCCCTACAAGTTCCATGTGTCGGAGGACATCTACACCTCGATCGTGCTGCACAGCGACCGGGAGCGCGGGTGGAAGTCGGTTCTTCATCCCGTCGTCCAGGCCAGGATGCTCTCGCCCAACGATCTGTTGAGCTGGACGATCCAGCGGTTCAAATACGCGGGCGGCACCCTGGACATCATGGCGCACGACAACCCCCTGCTGCGCCGCGGCCTGACGATCCCGCAAAAGCTCATGTACGGCTCGACCTTCTATTCGTACCTGGCGCCGCTCTGGACCATCGTGTTCCTCGTCTCGCCCATCATCTTCCTGTTCACCGGCATCGCTCCGGTGTCGGGCTACTCCCTCGACTTCTTCGTTCACATCGCCCCGTTCCTGCTGTTCAACGAGCTGTCGCAGCTCGTCGCCCTGTGGGGCAACTCCAACGCCAAGGGCCGCGCCTGGTATCTCGCCATGTTCCCCCTGAACCTTCAGGCCCTGTGGGCCGTGGTGCGGGGACAGAAGATCTCGTTTCCGGTCACGCCCAAGGACCGGCAGGTGGGCACCTATCCGCGCCTCGTCCGGTGGCAGATCGCGGTCGCGGTGCTGACCATCGCGGGCCTCGTGTGGGGCTGGAGCGCGCTTGTGGCGGGACGGGAGGGCTATTCCATCGGAGCCATGATCGCCAACACCGTGTGGGGACTCAGCAACGTCCTCGCCATGGTGCCGATGATCCGCGCCG
>DATHAU010000470.1:0-4110 GCA_035296545.1 Microvirga sp. | reverse complement strand
TCGCGTCTTTTAGCGTGTTGGCATCTAGGATGTTGGAATCTGGGCAATAAAAAAGGCCCCTGAGGGGGCCTGTGCGCCATCGCCGGACCTGCGGGGTCAATCCCGCTCCGTCGATGGCGCTCGTACTACGAGAATAAGCTTGCGCATGGGGGCAGCTCTCGGTGCTAAAGTTGCGCGACGCTAGCCGATGGGATTCGATTGGTCAAGCGGGATCGGATTTGCCAGGGAACGGCTCGGATTTTATCCTCGGGAGCCTATCTTAGCCCCATGACCATGCTTGAAACCGCTTCCTCCACCTCTGCTCCCGCGCCGAACCTGCGCCTGACCGCCCGCGCCCTGCTCCTGGGCGACCGGCTCGATATCGCCGGCCTGGAGCGCAGCGACGTTCTCTCCACCGCTCCCCTGGCCTTCCGGGCCGGGCAGGACGGCTTCGTGGCCCTGTTCCGCTACGGGGTCGCGGTTCTCATGGGCCTCACGCCCCTGGAGGAGGACGAGGTGATCCGCGGGTTGCGCCAGCGCATCGTCGGCGAGTTCGCCCGCCACGAGGAGGAGACGGCGATCATCGAGATCTCGCCTGAGAAGGACGACCAGATCCCTCCCGGCGGGCCGATCTACATCAGGCAGCTCTCCACGGAGCGCCTGGTGGTGATCGCCGACGCCCTGTCCAAGAGCGCGACGCTGGCCCGGGACGAGCGCGAGGCCACCGCCGCCTTCGAGCTGGTGGAGCCCTCGGTCCAGCACCTGGCCGAAAAGGGCCGCCGCCCCCGGGACCGCCGCCGGATCCTCAAGCATGTGGGCCACGCCCTTCTGGTCCGCCAGAGGATGTCCGGCCGGGTGGCCGTGGAGGAAAAGCCCGACGTGCTGTGGGACCGGCCGGACCTGGAGCGCCTCTATGCCCGCCTGGAGGACGAATACGAGCTGAAGGAGCGGGCGGCGGCGCTCCACCGCAAGCTCGAAGTGCTGGGCGACACCGCCCAGGCGCTCACCGACATCATCGACACGGAACGATCCTTGCGCCTCGAACTGATCATCGTGCTCCTGATCGTCTTCGAGATCGTCATCACCTTCTACCAGATGTTCACGGGCGGCCTGGCCCATTGAGGGCGGCCATCGCCGCCTCGAATGCCTTTTCCGGCTCCACCCATGGCCAGTCCGGCAACTGGTGCCGGAACCAGGTGAACTGGCGCTTGGCGTAGCGCCGGGTGTCGCCCTGGCCCCTGGCGATGGCCTCATCGAGCGAAATTTCCCCGCGCAGGTGGGCGAGAAGGCCGGGGACCCCGTGGGCGCGCATGGCCGGCAGCATGGGATCGAGCCCCCGCTCCCCCAGGGCCCTGACCTCGTCGAGGGCCCCCTGCTCCATCATGGCGGCGAAGCGCCGGTCGATGCGCCGGCGCAGCTCCTCGCGGTCGGGGGCGAGAAACAGCTTGACCACCGGGAGGCCGCCCAGGGGTCCGGGCCGGCGGGCGCCGTGGAAGGACACCAGGGGCCGGCCGGTGGCGGCGAAGACTTCGAGCGCCCGCTGCACCCGCAGCCGGTCCGAGGGGCGCAAGGCTCGGGCCGTGTCGGGATCGCGCTCCGCCAGCAGGCGGTGAAGCTCGGGGGTCTCGAGGCCCTCGCTCTCCCGGCGCACCGCCTCGCGCACCTCGTCCGGCACGGGCGGCATGTCGGACAGGCCTTCGGTCAGGGCCTTGAAGTAAAGTCCGGTGCCGCCCACAAACAATGGAAGCTTCCTTCCATGCACCTCCCGCAGAACCGCCGTCGCATCCGCCACGTAGCGCCCGACGGAAAAGTTCACGCCCGCGTCCACATGGCCGTAGAGCCGGTGCGGCGCTTGGGCCTCCTCCTCCGGCGTGGGGCGGGCGGTCAGCACCCGCAGGTCCCGGTAGACCTGCATGGAATCGGCGTTGATCACTACCCCGTCGAGAGCCTGCGCCAGCCTGACGCCCAATGCGGACTTGCCTGAAGCGGTGGGCCCTGCAATGAGAACCGCGCCGACCCGAACCTCCCTCACACCGGTCCTCCCATGGCGTCCTCCCAAAGCTCCCTCGTGGCGACCCTGATCGCCCCCCCGTCGCGGCCGGTTCTCACGGACGAGGTCATGGCCATGGCCGCGGGGGCGCTGGGACAAGAAACGGAACGCTCCGTTCTGGCAAGGGGAATCGCCGCCGACCTGATCGTCCCCGCCCCGGCCGACGCCAAGGCCGTCGAGGCGCTCCTGCGCTCCGCCCTGGGGGACCGGCCCGTCGACGTGGTGGTGCAGCCCCTGGACGGGAGGCGCAAGCGCCTGTTCCTGGCGGACATGGACTCCACCATGATCGGCCAGGAATGCATCGACGAGCTGGCCGATTATGTGGGCCTCAAGGCCGAGGTCTCGGCCATCACGGAACGCGCCATGCGCGGGGAGATCGCCTTCGAGCCGGCCCTGCGCGAGCGGGTGGCGCTTCTGAAAGGCCTGCCGGCAAGTGTGGTCGACGAGATCATCGAGAAGCGGATCACCCTGACCCCCGGCGGCCGGGCGCTCGTGCAAACCATGCGCGCCCATGGGGGCTATGCCTGCCTCGTGTCCGGCGGATTCACCCTGTTCACGGGCCCGATCGCGGCCAGGATCGGTTTCGACGAGCACCGCGCCAACCGCCTGATCCTCAACGGCGGCAGGCTCGCGGGCCTCGTGGAGGAGCCGATCCTGGGCCGGGAAGCCAAGCTCGCCACGCTCCTGGAGCTGCGGGAGAGGCTCGGCCTTGGGGCGCACGACACCATGGCCGTGGGGGACGGCGCCAACGACCTCGCCATGCTGGGCGAGGCAGGCCTCGGGATCGCCTATAGGGCCAAGCCGGCGGTGGCCGCGGCGGCTCATGCCCGGATCGACCATGCGGATCTCTCGGCCCTGCTCTACGTCCAGGGCTACCGGGCGCACGAGATCGTCGATCCGTAGCCGTTCGGCGCCGGGAAGCGGCTGACGGCAGGGTGCCAAAACCCCCTTTGGTGCTATCGTTGCACCGCCCGGACCATCCGACCCGGGCATAGGGAGCGGCGATGCAGGGCCACGACGATCTGGAGATCAGTGCCGCTCTGAAGGATGCGGAACGGGCCGGGTTTCGCCTCATGCTCTTCGGCCACACCACCATTCTTGCGGTGACGGCGGCGGGCTTCACCTACGGGTACTGGCTCTACGGCAATGCCTCCGGCCTCATCCTCACCCTTCTGTCCCTCGGGTTGGGAATCCTGCTCCTCTGCTCCCTCGGAACCCGGTTCGAGCGCTCCTGGCACCGCTATGTGCTCGTTGCCGCCGATGTGCTCCTCCTGACGGCCGCAGCCCTGTTTCTGCCGCTGACCACGGGAGGCGACGTGCCGCGGATCTTCGTGTTCCGCACCTACGGCATCCACTTCCTGTGGGTCGTCCTGGTGGTATCCGCACTGGCGCTCTCGCCGCGCCTCATCCTGTTTACCGGAACCGCCCTGATCGCGGCCCTCTGGACCGTGTTCCTGGTCGCCGCCCAGGCCATGGACCGCACCCTGTCCTGGCGCGACCTGCCACGCGGCTCCACCTCGGAGGAATATGTCCGGCTCATCCTCCACCCGGACTTCATCGGCACGGGCAACCGGGTCGAGGAATGCGTCGCCCTGCTGGCCGCGACCCTCGTTCTCGCCCTTGCGGTGCACCGGGCGCGCCGCGTGGTGGCGGCGTTCGCCCTCGAGGAGAAGCGCCGCCTCCAGGCCGAGCGCGTCTTCGGCCGCTACGTGCCGGAGAGCGTTGCGGCGCAGATCCTCGAAACCCCGGAGGCCCTGCGCCCGAACGTGCAGGAGGGCACCGTGCTCTACCTCGACGTGGAGGGGTTCACCGCCTATGCGGCCGGGCAGACGCCCGACGTGGTTCTGGACCGCCTCAGCCGCCTGCTCTCCCTGGTCAGCGAGAGAATCGTCGGCGCGGGCGGGATCGTCATCGGCTTCGGCGGGGACAGCGTGCTGGCCACCTTCGGGCTGCCCATCCGCCTGCCGAATCACGCCGGGCAGGCCATCGACGCGGCCAGGGACATCCTGCGCAACCTGGGGCCGGAGGCAGGGCCTGACGCGTTCCAGGTTCGCATCGGCCTTGCAACGGGTCCCATCGCG
>DATHAU010000469.1:0-2109 GCA_035296545.1 Microvirga sp. | reverse complement strand
GCGCGCGCAGCATTCACCAGTTCGAGCATGAGCTGCTCGAAGGCGGTAGCCTGAGACATGAAAGTACCCCTTGGACTTTTATGGTTATGGTCCCGGCGGCCGGGATCTTGTTCGCACCGACAGGACTAGGAGCCGAATAAGAAGAAGTTGTGGCGCGCGAAAAAGGCGGCCGCTCCAGGGCCCGGCGGCCTCCACGGCCGCGGCGGAACCGGGGACGGGGGGCTCATGCGCCTTGAAGAGCCTGCCCTGTCGGGTCGGCGACGGTCGGCGGCCGCCCCGATAGGGCGCTTGGTTGTGGACCCGGCGCTCGCGGGACGGCGGCGGCGTGATCCCCATGCTAGGATGCGCCGAATCTCACGGCTCGGTTCACGATAGGAGCCCCCATGGCCGAACGGGTCATCAAGGACGACCAGCCTCGCGTCTACTTCGACTGCAACAAATGCCCCGCCTTCTGCTGCTCGATCTACGAGCGGGTGGTGGTGACCAAGCGCGACATCAACCGGCTGGCGAAGCATTTCGGCCTGGCCTTCGACGAGGCCCGCGAGCGCTACACGGCGGATTTCGAGGGCGAGCGCGTGCTCAAGCGCGTCAAGGACGTGATCTTCGAGAGGACCTGCACCTTCCTCGACCAGAAGACCCGCGGCTGCACCATCTATCATGCCCGCCCGGCCGTCTGCCGCTCCTATCCCGGCCGGTCGCGCTGCGCCTATTACGACGTTCTGCGCTTCGAGCGCATCCAGCAGGGCGACGAGAACGTGGTGCCGGTGGTCAAGATCACCTTCCGCGAGGTCGAGGAGGAGGTGGTCGACAACGCGGAGGGGCCCGAGCGGATCTACGAATGGGACGAGAAGGAGGGGTGACCCGCCCGGCGGGCTTCCCTTTGCCTCCCCGGACGCTGCCGACGGCAAGGCTTCTACGGGTGAGGGGAATGCCGGGCCGTCAACCCTGGTTTGCAGGATGGGATGAGGCCAAGGAAAGGATTCTGGTCTATAGCGGGATGGGAAACGCCACAGGAAGGCCCGGCGCAGGCCAAAGCCCGCACGCCAAAGCTCGCACGCCCGGCCGTCGACAGAAGAACGCTCATGGACACGAAGTCGCCCGCCATCGCCGCCGCTCCCGTTCGCACCGCGGCGGAGAGCGTGGCCGTTCCGATCCTGGCGGCCATCAGCGTCTCCCACCTGCTGAACGACCTGATCCAGTCGCTGCTCCCGGCGATCTATCCGATCCTCAAGAGCAGCTTCCAACTGGATTTCGGCCAGATCGGCCTGCTGACCCTCACCTTCCAGCTCACCGCCTCCCTGCTGCAGCCCCTGGTCGGCATGTACACGGACAGGAAGCCGCAGCCGTTCTCGCTCGTGGTCGGCATGGGCTTCACCCTGATGGGGCTGCTCACCCTGTCGCGGGCGGGCTCCTACCCGCTGCTGCTCCTGGGCGCGGCCCTCGTGGGGATGGGCTCGTCCGTGTTCCACCCGGAATCCTCCCGGGTCGCCCGCATGGCCTCCGGCGGACGGCACGGCCTCGCCCAGTCGATCTTCCAGGTGGGCGGCAACGCGGGCTCGGCCCTGGGGCCCCTGCTTGCCGCCTTCATCGTCGTGCCCTTCGGGCAATCGAGCATCGCCTGGTTTTCCGTGGTGGCGCTCCTGGCCATGATCATCCTGTTCCGGGTGGGGCGCTGGTACGGGGACAGGCTTGTGGATCTCAAGGCCCGGCCCCGCGCCCCGGAGGCGAAGCCGGCTCACACGCGAAAGCACATCGCCCTGTCGATCACGATCCTGATGCTGCTCGTGTTCTCCAAGAACTTCTACATGGCGAGCCTCACCAGCTACTTCACCTTCTACCTGATGGCCAAGTTCCAGCTGTCGGAGCAGGACGCGCTGGTCTACCTCTTCGTCTTCCTGGGGGCCGTTGCGGCCGGCACGGTTCTCGGCGGCCCCATCGGCGACCGGATCGGGCGGCGATACGTGATCTGGATCTCGATCCTGGGCGTGCTGCCGTTCACGCTGCTCCTTCCCTATGTCGGCCTGTTCTGGACCGCCGTTCTGAGCATGATCATCGGAGCGGTGCTGGCCTCCGCCTTCACGGCGATCCTCGTCTACGCCACGGAGCTGG
>DATHAU010000468.1:0-4002 GCA_035296545.1 Microvirga sp. | reverse complement strand
TTGTCTCGCGCAAGTGGGCGCTGCCCTGACTCTCCTCCCCCCTTATCTCAGGCTTGCCTGAGATGAGCTTCATGATGCGCAAGTCGGGAACACCCGACTTGCGGTGGGGAGGAGGTGGAGGTGGGGGTGTGAGCGATAGCCTATGAAGGTCTGGCGCAAACACCCCCACCTCCACCTCCTCCCCACCGCAAGTCGGGTGTTCCCGACTTGCGCATCGTGAAGCTCATCTCAGGCAAGCCTGAGATGAGGGGGGAGGAGAGCAGGTCAGCGCCCACTTGCGCGAGACAAAGCCCATCTCCGTCCCGCCTGAGGCAGCTTCGGGAAAGGGCTCCCGGTCAGCACATTTCTCGCGGGGCCCCTTTCCCAAGCCGACAAGATAGTTTATATGTGAACTATCTTGTCGGCCGGGCCGCCCTTTGGCGAGGGTTGAGGCGCCGGCATCCGATCTGGGAGATGTTGAATGCCGGTCTACAAGGCCCCCGTCGAAGACGTGATGTTCCTGTTGAACGATGTCTTTCCCATCGAGCGGCACAACAATCTGCCAGGCTTCGCCGATGCGACCCCCGATACGGTGGAGGCGATCCTCGTGGAGGGCGCCAAGCTCTGCGAGGAGGTGTTCGCGCCCCTGAACCGCACCGGCGATCTCGAGGGCTGCACCCGCCACCCGGACGGGTCGGTCACGACGCCCAAGGGCTTCAAGGAGGCCTACGAGGCCTATGCCGCCGGCGGCTGGATGGGCCTTGCGGCCCCCGAGGAATATGGCGGCCAGGGCCTGCCTTCCCTTCTCAACACCATCATGCAGGAGTTCGTCTCCTCGTCCAACCTGGCGCTCGGCATGTATCCGGGCCTGACGCAGGGGGCCATCGCGGCGCTGCTGGTGCACGGCACCGAGGAGCAGAAGCGGATCTACCTGCCGAAGATGGTGGAGGGCGCCTGGACCGGCACCATGAACCTCACCGAGCCCCATTGCGGCACGGATCTCGGCCTGCTCAAGACCAAGGCCGTGCCGAACGGCGACGGCTCCTATGCGATCACCGGCACCAAGATCTTCATCTCGGCCGGCGAGCACGACATGGCGGAGAACATCGTCCATCTGGTGTTGGCCCGCATCGAGGGCGCGCCTGAAGGAACCAAGGGCATCTCGCTCTTCGTGGTGCCGAAGGTCCTGGTGAACGGGGACGGCTCCCTGGGGGAGCGCAACGGCGTCGCCTGCGGCTCCATCGAGCACAAGATGGGAATCCACGGCAACTCCACCTGCGTGATGAACTACGACGGCGCGCGGGGCTGGCTCGTGGGTCAGGAGAACCGCGGCCTCAACGCCATGTTCGTGATGATGAACGAGGCCCGTCTCGCCGTGGGCGTGCAGGGGCTGGCGCAGTCCGAGGTCGCCTATCAGAACGCGGTGGCCTACGCGAAGGACCGGCTCCAGGGCCGGGCCCTCACCGGCGCAAGCTTTCCCGACAAGGCGGCCGATCCGATCATCGTGCATCCGGACGTGCGCCGCACGCTTCTGTCCATCAGGTCCTTCAACGAGGCCGCGCGGGCCCTGGTGGTCTGGACCGCCCTCAACAGCGACATCGCCCACCGCTCCTCGGACGAGGCCGAGCGCCGGACCGCGGACGACTACATGGGCCTCATGACCCCGCTGGTGAAGGGCGTGCTCACCGATCTCGGCTTCGACAACGCCGTGAAGGCGCAGCAGATGTTCGGCGGCCACGGCTATATCGAGGAATGGGGCATGTCGCAGTTCGTGCGCGACGCCCGCATCGCCATGATCTACGAGGGCGCCAACGGCATCCAGGCCATGGACCTCGTCGGCCGCAAGCTGGGGAAGGACGGCGGGCGCGCCGTCATGGCCTTCTTCAACGAGGTCGGGGCCTTCTGCCAGGAGAACCAGAACGACGAGAACCTGAAGGGCTTCGTCGCCCCGCTGCAGCAGGGCCTCGGCCACCTCCAGCAGGCCACCATGTGGTTCATGCAGAACGCCATGGCCAAGCCCGACAACGCGGGCGCGGGCGCCACCGACTACATGCACCTGTTCGGCCTCGTGGCCATGGGCTACATGTGGGCCAAGATGGCCAAGGCCGCTCAAGGCAAGAAGGCCGAAGGGAACGGCGTGGCCGACAAGATGGACGCCAAGCTCGTGACCGGGCGCTTCTTCATGGAGCGGATGATGCCCGAGACCGGCATGCGCCTTGCCCGCATCTCCACGGGCGGCGACGCGGTCATGGCGATGCCGGCCGAGTTGTTCTGATCAATAAGCGTTATCCCGGCGAAGAGCCGGGATCGCCTGACGAGGAAAACACCCTATTCTGACACCGATCCCGGATCGCTTTTTGCGTCCGGGATGACACCATGACCGGGAGGCCCCCATGGCCGAAGCTTTTATCTACGACGCCGTCCGCACCCCGCGCGGGCGCGGCAAGCCGGATGGTTCGCTGCATGAGGTTCCGGCGGTGGACCTCGCGGTGACCGCGCTCGACGCCATCCGCCGGCGCAACGATCTCGATCCCGTGCTGGTGGAGGACGTGGTGCTCGGCTGCGTCGATCCCATCGGGGAGGCGGGCGGCGACATCGCCCGCGCGGCGGCCCTGAAGGCGGGCTTCGGCCGGGAGGTGCCGGGGGTGCAGATCAACCGCTTCTGCGCCTCCGGTCTCGACGCCGTCAACCTCGCGGCCGCGCAGGTTATGTCGGGCATGAAGGACATCGCCATCGGCGGCGGGGTCGAATCCATGAGCCGCATCGGCATGGGCGCGTCCGGCGGCGCATGGCCGGTGGACCCGGGCATCGCCATCGACAACTACTTCCTGCCCCAGGGCATCTCGGCGGACCTGATCGCCACCAAATACGGCTTCACCCGGGACGACGCGGACGCCTATGCGGTCGAGTCGCAGAAGCGCGCCGCCAAGGCCTGGAACGAGGGCCGCTTCGCCAAGTCCGTGGTGCCGGTCAAGGACATCAACGGCCTCACCATCCTGGCCCGGGACGAGCACATGCGGCCGCAGACCGACATGCAGTCCCTGGGCCAGCTCAAGGCGGCCTTCGTGCAGATGGGCGAGATGGGCGGCTTCGACGCGGTGGCCACCGCCGCCCACCCGGATGTGGAGTTCGTCAACCACGTCCACCACGCGGGCAACTCGTCCGGCATCGTGGACGGCGCGGCCGCCGTGCTCGTCGGGTCGAAGGAGGGCGGCGCGAAGGCTGGCCTGAAGCCCCGCGCGCGGCTGAAGGGTTTCGCCTCCATCGGCTCCGATCTCGCCCTCATGCTCACCGGCCCCATCGACGTGTCGGAGCTGGCGCTTCGCAAGGCGGGCATGACCAAGGACGACATCGATCTCTTCGAGATCAACGAGGCGTTCTCGGCGGTGGTGCTGCGCTACATCCAGGCGCTGGAGATCGACCCTGCGAGGGTCAACGTGAACGGCGGCGCCATCGCCATGGGCCATCCGCTGGGAGCCACCGGCGCGATGATTCTAGGCACGGTGCTCGACGAACTGGAGCGCACGAACAAGCAGACGGCCCTGATCACGCTCTGCGTCGCCGCCGGCATGGGCACGGCTGCGATCATCGAGCGGGTCTGAAGGAACACGAGGGAAGCATCCTCATCCTCAAGGAGGCGCGAAGCGCCGTCTCGAAGGACGAGGATGCGGGATCAAGCGCATACTGGATCATCCTTCGGGACGCCCGCCGGGGCGGGCTCCTCAGGATGAGGTCCGAGGGAGATAGAGATGAACTTCACCAATTTCCGCCTTGAGGTCGACGGCGACGGCATCGCGCTCGCCACCTGGGACATGCCGGGCCGCTCCATGAACGTCATCACCCCCGAGGTGATGGAGGAGCTTGCCCGCATCGTCGATCATATCGCCGGCGAGGAAGCCATCAAGGGCTGCGTCGTCACCTCGGGCAAGGAGGCATTCTCCGGCGGCGCGGACCTCACCATGCTCCAGGGGTTGAGCGCGGAATACGAGCGTCTGGTGCGCGAGAAGGGCGAAGAGGCGGCCA
>DATHAU010000467.1:0-3766 GCA_035296545.1 Microvirga sp. | reverse complement strand
CAGAGGCACAACAACCCGGCCCCCCCAAGGGTCTTGAAACTTTGGAGGTCAACCATGAAGCTCATTAAGAGCCTTCTCCTCGGATCGGCTGCGGGTCTCGCTGCTGTCGCCGGGGCTCAGGCTGCCGATCTTCCCGCCAAGAAGGCGGTTGCCGTCGAATACGTCCGCGTCTGCTCCGCCTACGGCGCAGGCTTCTTCTACATCCCGGGCACGGAAACCTGCCTGCGCATCGGCGGCCGCGTTCGCGCCGACTACCTGTTTGGCGAGCCGACAACCCGCGCTGAGGATCTGTTCGGCTTCCGCACCCGTGGCCGCATCCAGGCCGACGCCCGCACGCAGACCGCTTACGGCACCTTGCGCTCTGTCGTCCGCTTCGAGATCACCCGCTCCTCCGGTTCGCCCTTCGGCAACACCGGCGTGGTTGGTGCCTCGGGCGCCAACGTCTCCCAGGCGTTCATCCAGTTCGGCGGCCTCACCGCCGGTCGCGTGACCTCGTTCTTCTCGAACGGCGATCTCCCGACCGGTCACATGGGTACGCTGCGCTTCGACGACGCTCCCGACGTGGCCTTGCTCGCCTACACCTTCTCGTTCGGCAACGGCTTCTCGGCCAGCATCTCGCTGGAAGACGGCCTCGAGCGTCGCTCCGGACTCCTGACTGAGACCTTTGTGGTGAACCCGGGCACACCTGACGAAGAAGTACTGGGTGGTACCCTTGCCTATGCTGGTCAGCGCCTGCCTGACCTCGTCGGTAACGTGAAGTACACCGCCACCTGGGGTACGGCTCAGATCTCCGGCGCCGTTCACCAGATCCGCAGCGTGGTTCTCACAGGCACCAACGTTCCCGGCCCGGCCTTCATCGGCACGATCCCGGACAACGAGTACGGCTTTGCGGTTGCAGGCTACCTGGGCGTGAACCTGCCGATGCTCGGCGCGGGCGACGCTCTCTGGTTCGCAGCCACCTATGCCGATGGGGCTCCAGCTTATGCCGACGGCGGCATCAGCGGCGCAGTCATCAACCCGACAGCTGCCTACGAGAACGGCTTCCCTGCTTTCGTGGACGCCTCCCTTGATCCGGACACCGGCGAACTCCAGAAGAGCCGCGTTTGGTCGCTCGCTGCCGGTCTCAACCACTACTGGACTCCCCAGTTGCGTTCGAGCTTCTTCGGTTCATACCTGAACTCGGATGGCCGTCTGGCGTTCAACGCCGCGGCCGACTTCCGCGAGTACCGCGTCGGCGCCAACCTGATCTGGCAGCCGGTGGCCGGCCTCGATCTCGGCGTGGAGGTGATCTACGCCAATGTGGACCTGCGCGGCCCGCTCAACCGCGACAGCGACGGCTTCGAAGGCCGCCTGCGCATCCAGCGCGACTTCTAATCGGTTCGACCCGATCGATCATATAAACCCCGGTGGCAACACCGGGGTTTTCCTTTTGAGCATTGGGCTGGCGCTTACGGCCGGGCGACGCGAACGGCCTGGGGGCGAAGCCTCGGACACCGGCACGCGGGACGGCCGGTTCCCAGCGCATCGGCCGTTGCAGGCCGCTTGTCCTGCCGCATTCCGGTCGAAGGTGGAGAGCCTCGACCCTTTCGCATGGACGAGGGTTTTCCCTTGCCGGTCTCAGCGGCTTGAGCCGGCTAGGCTCCTTGCCCAGCGACGGATGGAGCGGCGAGGCCGGTAGGCAGGGTCATCGCAACGGACTTGAACGTGGGAGCTTCTAGTCGCGGTCACGCTCCATCAGCTCACCGGGCAGGGAACAAATAGGTTCTGAACCTCATCCTTATGGAGGCCTATGGCCTAGGGAGGACGAACCGCAGGTGAGGGCGGGCAGGCTTCCCGCAAGTTCCAATCACATGGATTGCCGTGCCGAACCCCCACCGAAGCGCACCGCCGGTTCCGGCCGGTCGCCCACCCATGGAGACCTGCGATGCCGAGCGTTGCTGCCGCAAGAGCCGTCCTGATCCTGACAGTCCTGGGCGCCGCCCTCGGCGGATGTACCACGAGCGCCGACGTCTCCTACAGCCGGTATCGCTTCGGTCCCGGCTACGGGACCGAGCAGGTCTACGAGAGCCGCATCTACGGGGACACGGCGGAAGGAGTGGGAGGAGAGTCATGCCGGGTGGTCGCCCGGCGGCAGGTCAACCCGTTCGGAGAGATCTCCGTCGGCGAAGAAACCGTTTGCGACGAGTTCTAGCAATCGGGCGGAGGCCCTGAGGGAAACGCCCTGAGGGCCGGTCCATCGGGGTGTCGTCCGAGCCTGTCGGCGCATCGCTGCGACGGCCTCGGCCCGCCCCCGAAAGAGCGAAGGAACGAACACTCACCTTGACCGTTGGCATGACACATCACCTTCATCAGGAGAGCAGCATGAACAACATCATCTGGATCATCGGCGCGATCGTGGTCGTCCTCGCGATCTTGTCGTTCCTTGGACTGAGGTAAGAGAAGGGGAGCCCGCAAGGGCGCCTCCCGCTTCAATCCCAGGTCTTCCAATCGGTCCTGAGCTGGTGGGCGGAATATCCGCCCATCATGCCGTGAATGCAGGCATGATGCGGCCATGGCCCCCGATCATTCGATCAGGGCCAAGATGACGGACGCGACGTTCAAAACAACCACAACCCCGATCAGGGTTGGGATGATCCGCAGGCGAAGGCGGGTCGGCGGCCTGTCGGCGAGAGCAGGCGCAATGCCAAATCTGAAAATGAATCCGGGGGCCATTGTCCCCTCCATACGGTCTTCAAACCACGGCGCACCATGGACCCGCAGGCTGCTGGCCGAAGTGCGTCGTCACACGCCGCAGCAGCCATTGCCTTCGTGTGAGGTTCAGTGATGGGTGGCGTTCTTGTGAAGCTGCATGAGCTGGCCCTCGATGGCCCGCATCCTTGTCATCAAGCGGTCGAGCTCCGCCAAAAGGCGCGTTTCCTCCTGCTGGGCCGTTTCCACGGCCTCCATTGAGGAGCTGTGGCGAATGCGCTGGAGGGCATCGGCCAGCTGCCGGTCCAGGAGCCGCATGCGCTGCTCCAGTTCCAGGAACTCCTTCTGTAGCTGAGTCTCCTTGATCACGGCGGGAATCTCGCGCGGGGCCATCTCCGCTGTAAGCTTAAGCTAGAGAATTGCCGCCGGTTCCTCCAGACCGGAAAGTTGACGTCGCGCAAGAATAATCTCCGCTCAAGCTGAAACGGAGTTCCCGCCTTGCCGTTCAACCCTGAGCCTTTTCCAACGCCAGTCATGTTGCTGCGTCGGAGGCGCCGGCTATCCCGCTGAGCGGCGCCTTCTCTCCAGATATCCGGTTACGTGTTGATCCGTTTGGCCGCCCAGGCACAGGAGACGTTTGCATGGGACAGAAGATCGAGCCTCGCCGCATCGCCTTGATCGTGGAAGACGATTTTGAAGTGAGAGGCCTGGCGGCCGCTCTTCTGGAAGAGACGGATCTGCAGGTGGTGGAGACCTCCGGCGCCGAAGAGGCCCTGAATTATCTCCGTGCGCACGGGGAGAACGTGGCCTTTCTCTTCGCGAGCGCGCGGCTTCCCTGCCTCATGAGCGGCGTTGATCTGGCTGGCAGGGTCACGTCCCAATGGCCTTGGGTCAGAACCGCCCTCACGACCGGGGAGGATCATGAGGACGGCGCCGGTAGCATTCCCGGGGATGTTCGCCTGATGCCCAAGCCCTGGCGGGCGCTCGAGGTGCTGATGGAAGCCGATAGGGCGATGCAGGCCCATCGGGGCCACTGAATCCCTGGAATTCAGCATGGACGACGGAGCGGATGCCCCGG
>DATHAU010000466.1:0-3869 GCA_035296545.1 Microvirga sp. | reverse complement strand
TCTTCGGCAGCCTCGGCCTGCCCCCGGCTCTCGCCTATCTGGTCATCGCCGCCGAAACGGCCGGAGGCGTCGCGCTGATCCTGGGCTTCCATGCCCGCTGGGCCGCCCTGGCCCTGATCCCGATCCTCGTCGGCGCCATCGTGACCGTCCACGGCTCGGCCGGGTTCTTCTTCTCCAACCCCAAGGGCGGTTGGGAATTCCTGGCGTTCTGGATCGCGGCCCTCGTGGCTCAGGCCCTGCTCGGCGATGGCGCCTATGCGGTGCGGACCGGATCGACAGGTGCCGCTCCCGCGTTGTCCCCTCGGTCGGCCTGAGGCACATCCGATGATCAAGCCCGTTGCCCATGACGCCGCCGGAGCTCCGGCGGCGCGCCCCATCCATCCGGGAGTCAGGATCGGCCATGTTCACCTCAAGGTGGCCGATCTCGAGCGCGCGCTCGCCTTCTATTGCGGCGTTCTCGGCTTCGAGCTGATGCAGCGCTACGGGAGCCAGGCCGCCTTCGTGTCGGCGGGGGGCTATCATCACCATATCGGCCTGAACACCTGGGAGAGCCGGGGCGGCTCGCCGCCGCCTCCGGGCAGCACCGGGCTCTACCATGTGGCGATCCTCTATCCGGCCCGGGCGGCCCTGGCGGATGCGCTCCATCGGCTCATGGAGGCCGGCGTCCCGCTGCAGGGCGCGAGCGATCACGGGGTGAGCGAGGCGCTCTATCTCGCCGATCCGGACGGCAACGGCATCGAACTCTACGTGGACCGGCCCGAGGACCAATGGCCGAGAACACCGGAGGGCGAACTCCAGATGGTCACCCGCCGCCTGGACCTCCAGAACCTGCTCGCCGCCCGCGAGGCTTGACGGGCAAACCCGGCACCTTAGCCTTGGCGCGCAGGCAAAGGAGGTCCGGTCATGTGGAATGAGTTCAAGCAGTTCGCCCTGCGCGGCAACGTGGTCGATCTGGCCATCGGCATCATCATCGGCACGGCCTTCGGCAAGATCGTGGATTCCCTCGTGGGCGACATCTTCATGCCGGTCATCGGCGCAGCGACGGGCGGCCTCGACTTCTCGAACTACTTCACGCCCCTGTCCGGCGCCGCGACCGCGACCGGGCTCGCGGAAGCCAGGAACCAGGGCGCGGTGCTGGCCTGGGGCAGCTTCATCACGGTGGCGATCAACTTCGCCATCATCGCCTGGATCCTGTTCCTGCTGGTGAAGGGCATGAACAGGCTGCGCCGGAAAGAGGACGCCAAGACCGGCACCGCCGACAAGCCTCCGGAGCTTCCTGCGGACGTGAAGCTGCTGACGGAAATCCGCGACCTGATGAAGGCCGGGCGAACCGCCTGATCCATCACCGGATCCGATAGGTTCCTTTGCTTCTTGTCATGAATGGCCCCGCGGGCTTGCCTTGGAGGGGCGAACGGTTCATTCCTGTGCGCCCTTCGCGAGGAGCCCCTTTGATGAACGCGCCCGTCCAGACCCCCTCCAGGTTCAATCTGCGGCCGGAGGCGGAGCAGGCTCCCACCAGCGGCATCGTCGACGTGTTCAGCTACGGGCGCAACCGTCCGGGCATCATCCCGCTCTGGGTGGGCGAGGGCGACCTGCCGACGCCGCCCTTCATCTGCGAGGCGGCGGCGCGCTCCCTCAAGGACGGCGAGACGTTCTACACCTACCAGCGCGGCATCCCGGAACTGCGCCAGGCCATCGCCCGCTACCACGAGAGGGTCTACGGCAAGGCCTTCGATCCCGAGCGCTTCTTCGTCACGTCGGGCGGCATGGCCGCCATGCAGATCGTCTTCCGCATGATCTCGGGTCCGGGGGACGAGGTGCTCGTCCCCACGCCCGCCTGGCCGAACTTCGTGGGCGCGATCACGGTGGCGGGGGCGCGCGCCGTCGGCGTTCCCATGGCCATCGACGGGAGGGGCTGGCATCTCGACGTGGAGCGCCTGGAGCAGGCGATCACGCCGCGCACCCGCGCCCTCGTGATCAACTCCCCCTCGAACCCCACCGGCTGGACCGCAAGCCACGCGGATCTGCGCGCCGCCCTGGACCTCGCCCGCCGGCGCGGGCTGTGGATCGTCGCCGACGAGATCTACGGCCGCTTCGTCCATGACCCGGCCCTGAACGTGGACGGCCGCACGCCGTCCTTCCGCGACGTGATGGAGCCGGAGGACAGGATCCTCTTCGTCCAGACCTTCTCCAAGAACTGGGCCATGACCGGCTGGCGCCTCGGCTGGATCGAGGCCCCGCCCGCCCTGGGGCAGGTCATCGAGAACCTGGTTCAGTACCAGAGTTCGGGAACGCCGGTGTTCATCCAGCGCGGGGGCCTCGCCGCCATGGAGGGAGGCGAGGCCTTCGTGGCCGAGCAGATCGCCCGGGCCGGGGCGGGGCGGGAGATCGTGGGCCGCCTGGCGGGGACGGGCCTCGTGGAGCTGCCGCCGCCGAGCGGGGCCTTCTATGCCTTCCTCAAGATCAAGGGCGCGAGCAGCTCCAGGGACATCGCCTTCCGCCTCATCGACGAGGCCAACGTGGGCCTTGCTCCCGGCTCCGCCTTCGGCGAGGCGGGGGAGGGCTATCTGCGCCTGTGCTACCTCCGCAAGGCCGAGGACCTGGAGGAAGCGGTGAGCCGCATCGCCGCCGCCCTGCCAAGGCTGGTGGCCTGAGCCGAAACCCCCTTGCATGGCCCGCCTGCGCGGGCGGCGATTGACGGGACCGCGGCCGGCGTTCATGGAGCGGGCCTGACCTCCACGGCCACGCCCGCTTCCGACATGCGCGCCATCCTGCCTCACATCGCCCAGATCCTCGCCGCCGGCCTCGGCGGCCTCGCCTTCCACTGGCTCGGGGTGCCGGCGGCATGGCTGTCGGGCTCCGCCGTTGCGGCCGCCCTGTGGGGCCTGACCGGATGGGGCGTGACCCTGCCGCGCCCGCTGGCCGACGCCGCGATGCTGATCTCGGGGGCCGCCATGGGGGCCGCCGTGACGCCCGCCGCCCTCGCCGCCATGGGACGCTATCCGGAGAGCCTGGTTCTCCTGGTCATCGGGGTCCTGGCGATCTCCTCGGCCTCGGCCCTCGGGCTCGTGCGCCTGTCGGGCTGGCGCATGGCCGATGCGGTGCTGGCCTCCACTCCCGGCGCGCTCTCCACGGTTCTGGCGGTCGCCGCCGACCGGAAGGCCGATGTGGCCTCCATCGCCATCGTGCAGAACTTTCGCCTCTTCGTGCTGATCGCGCTCCTGCCGAGCGTGGTGGTTCTCACCGGGGGAGGGGGCAACACCGGGGCCCTGATCGGGGAGGGAATGCCGGTGGAGAGCCCGGGCGGCATGGCCTTCACCCTCCTGGGCGGCCTCGCGCTGGGCCTCGCGCTCAAGCGGATCGGCCTGGCCGCGCCCATCCTGCTGGGAGCCACCCTGGTGAGCACGGTGAGCCACGCTACGGAAACGGTCACGGGCGTGATCCCGCCCGTCATCGCCACGGGCGGCCTCGTGCTGATCGGCCTCTTCATCGCCGAGCGCTTCCGCAACATGGAGCGCTCGACCTTGCGGCGGGCCCTGGCGGCGGCCGTCGGCTCCTTTGCCATCGGCATGTCGGTGGCGGCCCTGTTCGCGGCCCTTGCCGCCTGGGTTGCAGGCGTCAGCTTCGCCAACAGCCTCGTGGCCTTCGCGCCGGGCGGCCTGGAGGCCATGACCGTGCTCGCCCTGGTCCTGGGCCTCGACCCCCTTTATGTGGGCATCCACCACCTTGTCCGCTTCCTGGGAATCGGCCTCGTCCTGCCCGTGGCGGTGGCGTTGCTGCAGCGGGACAAGCCTTAGGGCGTCGGACGACGCCCTAAGGCTTGTTCTTTGTGCCGCATCGTGTCCTCGCAAAACCGGGGGCCGCTTTTG